>JAUNIV010000101.1 GCA_030523385.1 Bacteroidales bacterium
TAAAGTTAATTATTAATGAATTATCCAACTTTGTTTGGATTTTAAATGGAAAATTGGGATGATGTAGTTTTTGAGGTTGATTTGCTTAAATCCCAAGAAATAGATTTGGATTACATTCTTGAGTTGATATTCGAGAAGAATAAAAAGAAGTTGGATAAGGCTTCATTGATAGAGGAAATCCGCCGAGTTATCAGGTCTAGTGTCGGAAACAGAGCCAAAGAGAGTCTGATAATTGATTTTATCAATCAATCAAACCTGGATTTATATGTTGATAGAACGGATGTTATAAAGGCTTTTTATGAATATGCACAAGCAGAACTGAAAAAAGAGGCTGTCGCTTTGATTGCAGGTGAAAATCTGAATGAAAGGGAAGCCAAACATTATATCGAATTCTCATTGAAACGAAAATTTGCCAATGAGAATGGAACGGACTTCAATAATATCCTGCCTAAAATGAGTCCTCTGAATCCGCAATATTTGGCGAAGAAGCAGACAGTGTTCAAAAAAATCGTTGCTTTTATCGAGAAGTTTAAGGATGTTGGCGAACAACTGTAATATGAGATAATATGATTAATACTGCTGTTTTGAGTTGGAACACAATCGAACTTCATTATTGGTTTAATAATGATTGTGTAAATTCAGACAAGATACACTTACCATACCTTATGAAGCTACAAAATGATAGAAGATGGATGCGTAAGAAATATATAGCTTCTTGGCAATGCAGCAGTGTAGGAAACAACGTAATCGATGCAAGCCAATTGTACGGAGATAGCCAATAAAGGATCCATCTGCAATCGAGACCCTATTATTCCTTTGAAAAGAAACCCGCCATTGACGTATCTTTCATCAATGGACGGGCAACTTGTGATGTTTTGAATTATACTAACCTTATTATTTCGATGCACCCTTTAAGTATTTCACGGAATTTCACTAACTTTGCCGCACCATTTGAAAATTACGTAATTATCATTAAAGATGAAGGAAGAATTTGAGCTGATCGCCAAGACATTCCAGGGATTGGAAGAAGTGCTGGCCAAAGAACTCACCGAATTGGGAGCCGGCAATATTGAAATAGGACGACGCATGGTAGCCTTTACGGGCGACAAGGAAATGATGTACCGGGCAAACTTCTGCCTGCGCACCGCCATACGCATCCTGAAACCCATCAAACATTTTGAAGCAAAGACTGCCGACGAAGTCTATGAAGCCGTCAAGGCCATCGCATGGGAGGAATACATGGATAAGGATAAAAGTTTCTCTGTAGATGCCGTGGTATTCTCAAACGAATTCCGTCACTCCAAGTTTGTGGCCTACAAGGTGAAGGATGCCATCGTGGATTACTTCCGCGAACAGACGGGCGACCGTCCTTCGGTACGTATCAACAATCCGGATTTGGCCCTGAACATCCACATTGCCGAAGACAAATGCACCCTTTCATTAGACAGTTCGGGCGAATCGTTGCATCGTCGGGGTTATCGTCAGGAGACTATGGAAGCTCCGCTGAACGAAGTGCTGGCTGCCGGCATGATTCTGATGACCGGATGGCGGGGAGAATGTGACCTGATAGACCCGATGTGTGGTTCGGGCACCATTCCTATCGAAGCCGCCCTCATAGCCCGAAACATTGCGCCGGGTGTTTTCCGCAAGGAATATGCCTTCGAGAAATGGAACGACTTTGACCAGGAGCTGTTCGACAACATCTATAACGATGATTCGCAAGAGCGCGAGTTTACGCACAAGATTTATGGCTATGACAACAACCCGAAAGCCAACGAGATAGCCATGCGCAACGTGAAAGCCGCCGGACTGAGCAAGGACATAACGCTGAAGATACAGCCCTTCCAGCAATTTGAGCAGCCTAAAGAGAAAAGCATCATCATTACCAACCCGCCTTATGGCGAACGCATTTCCACCAACGACCTGCTGGGATTGTATCAGATGATAGGCGAACGCCTGAAACATGCCTTCACAGGAAACGATGCCTGGATATTGAGCTATCGCGAAGAGTGCTTCGACCAGATAGGACTGAAGCCTTCCATCAAAGTACCTTTGTTTAACGGTGCACTGGAGTGCGAATACCGCAAATACCAGTTGTTCGACGGGAAATACAAGGAATTCCGCAGCGAACATAGCGACAAGGAATTTAAGCCGCGCCGCGAAGAGATGCGTCCCCGACGCAGCGGTGAGCGGGTGGAATATGGCGATCGCAGAGGGGCAAATAGATTTGGCGACCGCAAGGAAGGACGTCGCCCCGATGAGAAACGCAACTTCGGCGAACGCCGTGGAGAAAGAAAAGACTTCGGCGACAGAGAGAAGCGGAGAGGCGACTATCCGGAAAAAAGAAGATTCCATAAAGACGACCATTAAAAGATAATATTATGAGAAAAAGACTGAACCAAAGCCTGTTTTTAGCACTGTTAACTGCATTTGCTATGACTATGAATGTGACGGCACAAGAAAAAAAGAGTTTTAGCCTAGAGGACTTGATGCCCGGAGGCAACAATTACTTTAACTTACAGCCTCAGAACCTGTATGGGTTGACGTGGTGGGGCGACGTTTGCATCAACGGAGGAACCGAAGACGTAAAGACTGTCAACCCGACAAACGGCAAAGAGAAGATACTCATCACCGTGCAGGAAGTGAACGACCTGCTGGAAAAAGCCGGATTGGGCAAGGTGCATCATCTCTATGGCGCATCCTTCCCGTATTCCGAAGGACTGATGTGGGTGAAAACCGCTGGAGCCAAACAAGCCAATATCCTGATTGATGTCAACAAGAAGGAAGTGATATGGAGCCAGCCTATTGCGGAGAAAGCTGCCAATCAGGATTGGAACAAGACCAGCCGTTCGCTGGCTTATACCATAGACAACAATCTGTTTGTCACTACAGCCGACGGACAGAACCATCAGGTGACCAACGAGCCG
Source organism: Bacteroidales bacterium (assembly GCA_030523385.1). Classification (GTDB taxonomy): domain Bacteria; phylum Bacteroidota; class Bacteroidia; order Bacteroidales; family Bacteroidaceae; genus Phocaeicola. Next base: position 2,928 of record JAUNIV010000101.1, read on the forward strand.
AAGGGCATTGTGTGCGGACAGAGTGTGCACCGCCAGGAGTTCGGCATCTATAAGGGAACCTTCTGGAGCCCGAAAGGCAATCTGCTTGCTTTCTATCGCATGGACGAAACCATGGTGACAGACTATCCGCAGGTGAATACTTCCACCCGCATTGCCACACTGGAACCGGACAAGTATCCGATGGCCGGAATGACCAGTCATAAAGTAACCGTAGGCGTCTATAATCCGGCTACCGGACAGACGGTTTACCTGAAAGCTGGTGACCCCACAGACCGTTACTTCACCAATGTCAGCTGGAGTCCCGATGAAAAGAATGTCTATCTTATCGAGTTGAACCGCGACCAGAACGAAGCACAGCTTTGCTGTTATGACGCCGCTACGGGAGAAAAGGTAGGCGGAGCTATTTACGAAGAATCCCATCCTAAATACGTAGAGCCGCAGCATCCGTTGACTTTCCTGCCATGGGACAACGGGAAGTTCATCTATCAGAGCCAACGCGACGGATATAATCACCTGTATCTGTTTGATTTGAATGTGAAAGCAGACGGAGCGGAACAGACCACCGGCATCGGAAGCAAATATAAGGAATCTGTCAAGGTTACCCAACTGACGCAAGGCGACTGGTTGGTGCAGGACATCGTGGGATTCAATGCAAAGACGAAAGAAGTCATCATCATGAGCACCGAAGTGTCGCCGCTGCAAAGCAATGCATACGCCGTGAATGTGAATACCGGCAAGCGTCGCCTTATCGGCAATCAGGATGGAATGCACAGCGTGAAGCTCTCTGTTTCCGGCCAATACGTGATAGATAACTATACTTCATTCACTGTTCCCCGCCGGATAGACATCGTGCCTGTTTCGGGCAAGGGAAAGAACGTGAACCTCCTTACGGCCACCAACCCGATGGACGATTACAACATGCCCGAAATCACTTTGGGCACGATCAAGGCTGCCGATGGAAAGACAGACCTGTACTATCGTCTGGTAAAGCCGGTGAACTTCGATCCGAACAAGAAATATCCCGCTGTAATCTATGTATATGGAGGTCCGCATGCCCAAATGATACACAATGTGCGCAACTATGGTGCAGGTGGATGGGACATCTATATGGCACAGTTGGGCTACGTGATGCTGACGGTGGACAACCGGGGCAGCGATAACCGCGGACTGGAATTTGAGAACTGCACCTTCCGCCAGTTGGGCACGGAGGAGATGAAAGACCAGGTGAAAGGAGTGGACTTGCTGAAATCATTGGGTTATGTGGACGAAAACCGCATCGGTGTACACGGTTGGAGCTTCGGAGGCTTTATGACTACCAACCTGATGCTGACCTACAACGATATATTCAAGGTAGGAGTGGCAGGCGGGCCGGTGATAGACTGGGCTTACTACGAAGTGATGTACGGCGAACGCTACATGGATACTCCGGAGACCAATCCCGAAGGTTACAAGAAAGCCAATTTGAAATTGAGAGCCGGAGACTTGAAGGGACGTCTGGAAATCATCATCGGTGCCAACGACCCCACTTGTGTCCCGCAGCACAGCGTCACGTTCTTGCGCGCTTGCATCGATGCCGGTACGCAACCCGACTTCTTCATGTATCCGGGCGACGGACACAACATGTTCGGACGCGACAGAGTGCACCTCTATGAACGCATTACACGCTATTTTGAAGACCATTTAAAGTAAAACATAACTTATGAAACTGTTGTTGTTAGGATCGGGCGGACGTGAACACGCCCTGGCATGGAAGATTGCCCAAAGCCCCCGGATTGAGAAACTGTATATTGCTCCCGGCAATGCCGGAACAAGCACGGTAGGTGAAAACGTGGCCATTAAAGCAGACGACTTTGCAGCCATCAAGGAGTTTGTGGCAAAGAATGCCATAGACATGGTGGTGGTAGGCCCCGAAGATCCGTTGGTGAAAGGCATTTATGACTACTTCAAGAACGACGAGGCACTGAAGGCTGTCCCCGTCATCGGCCCTTCCAAAGCCGGTGCCGTGCTCGAAGGAAGCAAGGAGTTTGCCAAAGGATTCATGCAGCGTCACCACATTCCCACGGCAGGCTATAAGAGCATAACTGCTGCCAATCTGGAAGAAGGACTGGCTTTCCTCGAAACCCTGCAGGCTCCCTACGTGTTGAAAGCCGACGGACTGTGTGCCGGCAAGGGTGTACTGATATTGCCCACGCTGGAAGAAGCCAAGAAAGAATTGAAGGAGATGTTGGGCGGCATGTTCGGCGATGCATCGGCCACAGTGGTCATTGAGGAATTTCTGAGCGGCATAGAATGTTCGGTATTCGTACTGACCGATGGCAAGCATTACAAGATATTGCCCGAAGCCAAAGACTACAAACGTATCGGCGAAGGCGATAAAGGGCTGAACACCGGCGGTATGGGCAGCATCTCGCCTGTCCCGTTTGCCGACAAGGAATGGATGCAGAAGGTAGAAGACCGCATCATCCGTCCTACCGTGGAAGGTCTGGCCGAAGAAGGCATAGATTACAAAGGCTTCATCTTCTTCGGACTGATTAACGTGAAGGGCAATCCGATGGTGATAGAATACAACGTGCGCATGGGCGACCCCGAGACAGAAAGCGTGATGCTCCGCATACAGAGCGACCTGGTGGAACTGTTTGATGGAGTGGCTGCCGGCAATCTGGACGAGAAGGAACTGAAGATTGACCCGCGTTCGGCTGTGTGCGTCATGCTGGTATCGGGCGGTTATCCCGAACACTACGACAAAGGTTATGCCATCAGCGGACTGGACGAGGTGGAAGACAGCATCGTGTTCCATGCCGGAACCGCGCTGAAGGACGGACAGGTGGTGACCAGCGGCGGACGCGTCATAGCCGTCAGCTCTTACGGCGCCAACAAGGAAGAGGCACTGGCGCAGTCCTTTGCCAATGCCAAGAAAATCAGTTTCGAGAAGAAATATTTCCGTTCCGATATCGGGTTTGACCTTTAGCAGATGATGGATTATAACAAGTTACAGACAAGGGTGGCATCGGGAAAATTCACCTTTCCCGTTGTTGCCTTTGTGTGCTTGTTGCTTTGGATCTTCACTTCCGGCGGGTGGCAGGAAGGTGTCAGTATGCTGGCCTGTGCGCTGGTGGCCTATCTGCTGACCGAACTGAACACCACGTTTACGCTGATACGTACGCGAACCACCCTCCACGTCAGCAGTTACATTTTTCTCCTTACGTTGTGTCTGTTTTTGCATCCGTTGCACACAGATACGTTCGTACCGCTTCTTTTCCTGCTTGCCATATTCCAATTGTTTGGCAGCTACGAGGCTCCTCAGGCTCCTGTGCATATCTTCCATTGTTTTCTCTTTATCGGATTAGGAAGTTTGCTGTTCCCCAAGCTGGTCTGTTTCGTGCCGTTGTTTCTTGTTGGCATGGGCAGTTTCCGCTCGCTTTCTCCCAGGAGTTTCTTTGCGGGCATCATCGGTCTGTCCACTCCCTATTGGTTCCTTTTCGGCTACGCACTCTATACCGACCGCATGGAGGCATTCTGTCGCCCGTTGCAGGAAATGATTGCATTCGCTCCCATTCGTTATGGAATATTGGATGCTGAACAGCTTGTTTTCGGTGGAATCATCGTTTTGTTTTCTGCCGTGAGCAGCATCTGTTATCTCCATACGTCTTATTTAGACAAGGTGCGTACCCGTCTTTTTTTGCTCTTTTTGGTAAGTGTGGAAGTCTGGAATTGCCTGTTGGGCGTGTTGCAGCCCCAGCATTTCAATGTCTTGATGCAGATACAAATCCTGATCGGCTCCATTTTCATGGCGCATCTTTTTGCATTGAGCCGCACCCGCTTTGCCGGAATCTTTTTCATGGTTACATTTGTTGTATTGATTGTTTGGACTGTGTATAACGTATGGATGCAATTATTCAATTTCTGATAGACTGGGGCTATTGGGGGCTTTTCTTAGGTTCCTTTGTAGCAGGCAGTGTCCTTCCTTTCAGCTCGGAAGCGGTGCTGGTGGCCTGCGTGGGCCCGTTGGGGCTGGACCCCGTGATGAGCGTAGTGGCCGCCACCATAGGCAATGTGGCCGGAGGCATGACCTGCTACTGGATGGGGCATTTGGGCAATATGGAGTGGATAGAGAAATACTTTCATGTGAAGAAAGAAAAGATGGAGCGGGCAGAGCGGTTTGTACACGGACGCGGAGCCTGGATGGCTTTCTTTGCCTTTATCCCCATCTTGGGGAGTGCTATCTCCATTGTGTTGGGCATGATGCGTGCCAATATAGGAATCGTGATTTTCTCGATGGCTTTTGGGAAGATACTTCGTTACGCCCTACTGGTGTGGGGAGTATTGGGGGCTGCCTCATTGATGCATTAAAGGAATATGAGTACGAAGAACGACGAAACGCAGTCCGCAGCCAATCTCTGCCTGCCTGAACTCACTGCCGATGGCAGCTATACACTTTATGTACCCCGGCTGGACGAGCACTACCATTCGGTCAAGGGGGCACTGACCGAATCGCAGCATATCTTTATCGACATGGGCTTGAAGCATTCGGGTGCGTCATCACCGCGCATATTAGAGATAGGCTTAGGCACGGGGCTGAATGCTTTCCTGACCCTCATTGCCGCCGAAGAGACCCAAAGGAAAGTGTGTCTTTTCCTGATTTCACTAGACACTTTTTCTCTTTATTAGCTGAAACAGTAG
>JAUNIV010000102.1 GCA_030523385.1 Bacteroidales bacterium
AAGTTTTTTAAAGCACCAAACCGGATCCCAAAGGCTTCAAATAGAAAGACCCTATCTTTATTGCGTTATTGCAATCTTGATGACACCGTCTTCCTTGTTCTCAAAGATTCGGTATGCTTCCTCGATTTGCGAGAGCGGGAAGCGATGGGTAATAAGAGGAGTTGTATCTATTTTGCCCTCCTTGATGAGCCGAAGAATCTCCTCACAATCGCAGCCATCCACACCGCCTGTCTTGAAAGTGAGATTCTTGCCATACATCAGCGGCAATGGCAGAACCTGTGGCTCATCATAGAGAGCCACGATGGTGACAATGGCATTGGGACGAGCACATTGCCAAGCCAGTTGAAAAGTCTCTTTGCCACCTGCCACCTCTATCACACGATCGGCACCTCCACGGTCGCTCTGTTGCATGACGTAGTTCTGACATTCCTCGGGGGTGGCGACCAACACATCGGGATAATGCTCCCTGACGAATGCGCGTCTCTCCTCCGACTGCTCGCAAACGATGATGCGTCGGGGACGCCTCAGCATCACGCAAAGAAGGGTACAGATGCCTGTCGGACCTGCTCCGACAAGGAGTACAGTATCGTCTTCAGAGATTTCGCTGATGCGCGCAGCCCAAAAGCCTGTGGCCAAAATATCGCCTACGAACAAGGCCTGCTCATCGCTCACCCCATCGGGTATGTGATTGAGTCCCTGGTTTGCCAACGGTACACGCACGTATTCCGCCTGACCGCCATCAATGCGGCACCCCAATGCCCAACCGCCATGCGGCGAGATGCAGTTGTTTACGAACCCATGCTTGCAGAAGTAGCATTCCCCACAGAATGTCTCGACGTTGACCGTCACCCTATCTCCTTTGTTAAAGCCTCTGACCTTACTGCCAAGCTCTTCAATTACCCCCACCATCTCATGTCCAACGGTAATACCGGGCACGGCTCTTGGCACGCTACCATGCTTGATGTGCAGATCACTGGTGCAGATGCTGCCCAAGGTCACTCGGACGATGGTATCAGTCTCTTCCTGCAAAGTAGGCTTGGGCTTATCTGTCAACTCAAACCTACCTTTATTTATATATGTATATGCTTTCATTATCTTAAGAATGGGGCTTATGTTGCCAAATGAAATCTAGTGCAAAGGTACACTATTTTTCCTGAGAAATTATAATGCCAAGACTGGCAAAAACAAATATATTTCATAATAAAGGTTAATATCCAAGATTAAAAACACACTAAAAGTTAAAAACAAGATAAATAATATATGTTTTAGAACATCTTTATCGGTTTTATTGTTATCTTTGCAAACGAAAAGAGAAAAGATAAAGTTTTTAGGAGTAACCAGTTCCCTCATTGGAGGGGACACAAAACAAGTAATTATGAAAGGAACAAATGACACTATCGCAATGTTGCAGTATCAGTTGAGAAGATACAAAGCAATGAAAAAAGGAGCCACTTGTCAATCTTTGCAGTTCAAGCTCCAGAAATTAATGAGCCAGCAGGCTAATGCCTGATAGGCTCCAGTATTAGAAAACAATTTAAAAATGAATAATCAAAAAAAGGATGTGCTCGGTGAACACATCCTTTTTTTATGAATTTACCTCCGCTTGGGAGATTCTCAATACTATTTGTATAGATGAAACATACGGTCCATTAATTGCCATTTCTCGGCCGAAGAGGCTCCCGGCTCTGCTTGCTGGAACACGGACATGTATGCTTCCCATTCTGCCTGACGGGGCAAGGTGGCCATTTTAGCCATCGCTGTGTCCCAATCAAAGTCAAGAGGGGTTTCTACAATCATAAACAAGTTAGTACCCAAGATATAGATTTCCATCTCCAAAATACCGACCTCACGAATCGCTGCCAATGTCTCGGGCCAAACCTGACCTTCGCCATGGCGTTTGCGATATTCTGCTATCAGTGCCTCATCATCTTTCAGGCTCAGCATCTGGCAGTAGCGCTTCACCGGTCCGGAGTATTCCGTGACTCTATATCCTTGCTTCTTGTCTTCCATTATTCTCTTACTTCCCAACCTAATGCGCTGGCACCCAATACGGCTGCATCGGCATCTTTCAGTTCTGATACGAGCAATTTGGTCTTGCCTTCGTAAATCTTCAGGATGTTTTCGTCAATGGCTTTCTGGATAGGCTTCATGATGTAGTCGCCAGACTTAGCCAAACCGCCAAACAATACAATGGCTTCGGGGCTGGAGAATGCAATGAAATCTGCCAATGCTTCACCCAGGATGCGGCCTGTGAATTCAAAGATGTCCAAAGCCAACTTGTCACCCTTCACTGCTGCATCATATACATCCTTTGATACGATTTCTTCGGCAGGAATATCTCTCAGCAAGCTGGGTTCGGGGCGTGCTACCAAGAATTCGCGTGCAGTACGTGCCACACCGGTAGCCGAGCAGTAAGTCTCCAGACAGCCCTTGCGACCACAACCACACGGACGTCCGTCGCGACGTACGATAACGTGTCCCAACTCACCGGCAAAGCCGTCATGGCCATATACCAACTGTCCGTTGATCACGATACCGCTACCTACACCTGTTCCGAGGGTAATCATAATGAAGTCTTTCATACCACGGGCGGCACCGTAAGTCATTTCTCCGATAGCTGCCGCATTGGCGTCATTGGTCAGTGCTGTGGGAACACCCAGATATTCTTCAAAGAGGGCTGCCAAAGGAATTACGCCTTTCCACGGAAGATTGGGAGCAAACTCAATGGTTCCGTTGTAATAGTTACCGTTAGGAGCACCTACTCCCATACCTTTGATTTTCTCTACGCCGCCGAACGACTCAATCAAAGGGCGCAGCTTGCTGCATACAGCCTCTACATAATCTTCTATTACTGAATACGCTTGTGTTTTTATTGAATCGGAAGCCAATACGTTTCCACGTGAATCTACAATGCCAAAAACTGTATTCGTTCCACCAATGTCCATACCTACTACGTAGGGTTTTTCCATGCTTGTTACCATGATATTTTATAATTTAGGGTTAGTTATTTTTAGCAAATGTACGCAAAGCGAAAAAAGAGAGCAAATTTTTTTCCATATTTTTCATCATATAGTGCAACTTTTTATATCTTAGCCACGTCTAACTTGACAAACACAAGTTATTTTAATGCAATGATACACTTAAAAGGCATCAACAAAACCTATTACAACGGTGCTCCGCTACACGTTCTGAAAGGCATCGACCTCGACATTGAGCGGGGAGAGTTTGTCTCCATCATGGGAGCCTCCGGTTCCGGAAAATCTACCTTATTAAATATATTAGGCATTCTGGACAATTATGATTCGGGCGAATATTACCTGAACGACGTACTGATAAAGAACCTGAGCGAAACCCGATCTGCCGAATACCGCAACCGGATGATAGGGTTCATATTCCAGTCCTTCAACCTCATTTCTTTCAAGAATGCCATGGAAAACGTGGCATTGCCGCTGTTCTATCAGGGAGTGAGCCGGAAGAAACGAAACATGCTGGCATTGGAATATTTAGAGAAATTGGGACTGAAGGAATGGGCGCACCACATGCCCAACGAACTCTCAGGCGGACAGAAGCAGCGTGTGGCCATAGCCCGCGCCCTTATCTCAAAGCCTCAAATCATCCTGGCCGATGAGCCTACGGGAGCATTGGACAGCAAGACCTCCGTGGAAGTCATGGAAATCCTGAAAGACCTGAACCGTCAGGAAGGCATGACCATCGTGGTGGTTACCCACGAAAGCGGAGTGGCCAACCAGACGAACAAAATCATCCACATCAAAGACGGAATCATAGAGCGCATAGAAGACAACATAGACCATGATGCTTCGCCGTTCGGCAAAAACGGATTCATGAAATAACAAGGGGACAGAACTATGATAGATATTATTCAGGAAATATACGGAACCGTCAAGCGCAATAAGTTGCGCACGTTTCTCACGGGCTTTGCAGTGGCATGGGGCATATTCATGCTGATTGTGCTGTTGGGAGCAGGAAACGGACTGATCAATGCTTTCGAGAGTTCGGCCAATGAGATAGCCATGAACTCCATCAAGGTTTATCCGGGATGGACTTCAAAGGCTCACGACGGGCTGAAGGAAGGACGCCGCATCCAGTTGGACAACAAAGACATCAACATCACCCAAAACATGTTTACCGACAACGTGACCAACGTGGGAGCCACCGTAAGACAGGGCGATGTGACCATCAGCTACGGACAAGATTATGTATCCATCTCGCTGCAAGGGGTTTATCCCAACCACACAGAGGTGGAACGGACAAAGCCTGCCGGCGGAAGATTCATCAATGACATAGACATACGCGAACGCCGCAAGGTCATTGTCATCCATACCAAAACGGCCGACATGCTGTTTAAAAGCGCCCAACCCGACAAAGTTATCGGCAAGTTTGTCAATGCCAGCGGCGTTGCCTATCAGGTAGTGGGTCTGTTTACCGACAATGGCAGCTTCCAGCCCGATGCTTTCATTCCTTTCACCACTTTACAGACTATATATAATAAAGGTGACAAGCTGAACAACCTTGTTTTTACTACACAAGGACTGGAAACGGAAGAGAAGAATGCTGCATTCGAAGAGAAATACCGGGCCGTCATCGGAGCACACCACCGCTTTACGGCCGACGACCAGGGAGCCATCTGGATATGGAACCGCTTTACCCAATACATGCAGCAGCAGAAAGGAATGAGCATACTCACCACCGCCATTTGGATCATAGGTATCTTCACGTTGCTGAGCGGCATTGTGGGTGTGAGCAACATCATGCTGATTACCGTGAAAGAACGTACCCGCGAGTTTGGCATACGCAAGGCATTGGGAGCCAAACCGCTGTCTATCCTTTGGCTTATCATAGCCGAGAGTGTGGCCATCACCACTTTCTTCGGCTACATTGGCATGGTGGCCGGCATTGCCGCTACCGAATACATGAATCAGGTAGCCGGAAACCAGACGATGGATGCGGGAGTGTTCTCGCAAACCGTATTCCTGAATCCTACCGTGGATATAGGCATTGCCATACAAGCCACCCTTACTTTAGTGATAGCCGGCACACTGGCAGGTTTCTTCCCTGCCCGCAAAGCCGTCATGATACGACCCATTGAAGCACTTAGAGCAGATTAAAGATTATGAGAATAGATTTAGACAGATGGGAAGAGATATTCATCACCATCACACGAAACAAGACACGCAGCCTGCTGACGGCCTTCGGTGTATTTTGGGGCATCTTCATGCTGGTGGCCCTGATGGGTGGCGGACAGGGATTGCAAGACATGATGTCGGCCAACTTCAAAGGATTTGCCACCAATTCGGCTTTCTTCGGAAGCAACAAGACCAGCGAGGCCTACAGAGGTTTCCGCAAAGGACGTTGGTGGAGTCTGGAGGTAGAGGACATAGAACGCATACGCCGACAAGTGCCCGAAGTGGAAGTAGTCACCCCTAACACCAGCCGATGGGGCTCTACCGCCGTATATGGCGACAAGAAAAGTTCGTGCGCCGTGCGTGGACTGCGACCGGACTATGTACACATAGAAGCACAAGACATGGCGATGGGACGCTTCATCAACGAAGTGGATATACGCGAAAAGCGAAAAGTATGCACCATAGGCAAACGTGTGTATGAAGAATTGTTTCCACAAGGAGGAAATCCGTGCGGCGAATACCTGCGCGTAGATGGCATCTATTACCAGATTGTGGGTGTCAGCCTATCGACCAGTAATATCAGTATCAATGGCGGTAGCGAAGAAAGTGTCACCCTGCCTTTCAGCACCATGCAGCAGGCCTACAACAAAGGCAACAAGATAGACCTGCTCTGCCTGACGGTGAAGAAGGGAGTGGCAGTGAGCAGCATCGCCGACAAGGTGGAACGGGTCATCAAGCAAGCCCACTATATCCACCCCGACGACAAGCAGGCTGTAATCATGGTGAATGCCGAAGCCATGTTCAGCATGATAGACAATCTGTTTGCCGGCATCCGCATCCTGTCGTGGATGGTGGGATTGGGCACACTGCTGGCAGGAGCCATCGGCGTGAGCAACATCATGATGGTGACGGTGAAGGAACGCACCGTAGAGATAGGCATCCGACGTGCCATCGGTGCAAAACCCAATGACATTCTGAACCAAATCCTATCGGAGAGCATGGTGCTCACCACCATTGCCGGACTGGCGGGAATATCCTTCGGTGTATTTGTGTTGCAGATGGTGGAAATGGGTACAGCCTCATCAGACACTCCCGCACATTTCCAAATCAGTTTCTGGATGGCCGTAGGAGCCTGCATCATACTGATGCTGTTGGGCATGCTGGCCGGACTGGCGCCTGCCTATCGTGCCATGGCCATCAAACCGATAGAAGCCATCCGCGATGAATAAGCAGAGAGAAACACTATTATATATAATATAAGGTATAGAGAAGAAACAATAAAAAACGAACACAGATATGAAAAAGTATGTAAAGATTGCGTTGTTAGTCATCATCGGACTAATTTTCTTAGGGACTTTCGTATTCCTCTACCAGAAGTCCCAACCCCAAAAGACTCTGTATGAAACACTGAAAGTGGAAACGACAGACTTAGAGAAGAACACCGTAGCCACCGGCAAGATAGAGCCGCGGGATGAAATCCTCATCAAGCCTCAGATTTCGGGCATCATTGACGAAGTTTATAAGGAAGCCGGACAAAACGTGCGCAAAGGCGAAGTGATAGCTAAGGTAAAAGTAATACCCGAATTGGGACAACTCAACTCCGCAGAAAGCCGCGTGCGGTTGGCCGAAATCAATGCCAAACAAGGAGAAACAGACTTTGCACGCATGAAGAAACTGTATGAAGACAAGCTGATAAGCAGTGAAGAGTACGAGAAAAGCGAAGTAACCGTGAAGCAGGTGCGCGAGGAGCTGCAGGCCGCCAAAGACAACTTAGAGATTGTGAAGGAAGGTATCACGCAAAACAGTGCTTCGTTCAGCAGCACGCTTATCCGCTCCACCATAGACGGACTAATACTGGACGTGCCGGTGAAGGCAGGTAATTCGGTCATCATGAGTAATACCTTCAACGACGGTACCACCATAGCCACCGTAGCCAATATGAACGACTTGATATTCCGTGGCAACATCGACGAGACCGAAGTGGGACGCATACACGAAGGCATGCCCGTAAAGATTACCTTAGGTGCCTTGCAGAACATGGAGTTTGATGCCATGCTGGAATACATCTCGCCCAAAGGCGTGGAAGAGAACGGTGCCAACCAGTTTGAGATAAAGGCTGCCATCACTGTGCCCGACAGCGTTACCATCCGCTCCGGCTACAGTGCCAACGCCCAAATCGTATTGGCACAGGCCAGTCAGGTACTCGCCATTCCCGAAAGTGCCGTAGAGTTTCAAGGCGATTCTACCTTCGTCTATGTACTGACCGACAGTGTGCCCGAACAGCAGTTCAGCCGCCGATACATCGAAACGGGCATGAGCGACGGCATCAAGATAGAGATAAAGAAAGGACTGAGCATGAACGATGTAGTGCGCGGCGCACAGAAATAACATTAAAACACGAAGAACATGAAACAAAACATCATATTGATAG
>JAUNIV010000103.1 GCA_030523385.1 Bacteroidales bacterium
AAGTAAAAACAGCCGTTATAACCAAAAACGGCATAAAAATTTTCGTATGAAACAAGCATAACAAGAACTCATAAATGAGCATAAAAATGATAATCGCAACCATGCTGTTTGCTACATCAGCCGTTGCACAAACAAATCCAAAAGCAGAAACGAACATGGAGACATTAAGTTTGGTACAAGAATGGGATAAGACTTTCCCGCAGAGTGACAAAGTGGAACACTCTAAAATCACTTTCCACAACCGCTATGGCATCACGCTTGCAGCCGACCTTTACCGTCCGAAAGGTGCACAAGGAGACTTGCCAGCCATTGCCGTAAGCGGACCTTACGGTGCTGTAAAAGAACAGGTATCTGGACGATACGCACAGACACTTGCCGAACGCGGATTCCTGACCATAGCCTTCGACCCTTCCTATTACGGAGAAAGCGGTGGTACGCCGCGCAACCTGACCTCCCCGGAAATCAGTACGGAGGACTTCAGTGCCGCTGTCGATTACCTGCTCTCGCGCCCCGATGTAGATGCGGAGCGTATCGGCATCCTCGGTATCTGCGGTTGGGGAGGCTTCGCCCTGAACGCTGCCGCCAACGACCCGCGCATCAAGGCAACCGTGACATCCACCATGTATGACATGAGTCGTGTGAATGCCAACGGCTATTTCGATGCCAACGACAGTGCCGAAGCACGCTACAAGCTCCGTCAGACGCTGAGCGAACAGCGCACGAAGGATTATGCAAACGGAAGCTACGAGCGCAACGGCGGAGTAGTGGAAACCGTGACCGACGATATGCCACTCTTTGTCCGCCAGTATCACGACTACTACAAGACCAAACGAGGTTACCATCATCGCTCGCCCAACTCCAACGGAGGCATCAACAAGACGGCAACATTGTCATTCGTCAATATGCCGCTGCTCACCTACATCGGCGAGATTCGCAGCGCAGTATTGTTGATACACGGTGAGGAAGCCCATTCCCGCTACTTCAGCGAGGATGCCTACAAGCGTCTGACAGGAGACAACAAGGAACTGCTCATCATCCCCGGAGCCAACCATTGCGATCTCTACGATAATCTTATGGTGATACCTTTCGACAAGATAGAGGACTTTTTCAGAAAAGCTTTTAATCAATAAACAGACTTGTGATAACCATCCTGTCCGCATGGTTGCTGACGATTGTCAGCACCATGCCTTGGTTTGCGCAAGGGCAGTCAATTGAACAAAATACATTCAAACATTTGGCTTATTATATTTCTTTTCAAACAATTCCTTATTCTCCTCTCCCCATGCAATCATGGCATCAAGGATAGGCAGAAGCGAACGACCTAATTCTGTAATGGAGTATTCCGAACGGGGTGGCAGTTCGGGATAGATGGTCTTTGCCACAAGCCCGTCGTCCACAAGGTCTTTCAGTTGCAGGTCAAGCACGCGCGGTGTGGCTTCGGGCAGTGCCTTGTGCAACTCGCTCGGACGCATCGACACATTGCGCAACTCGTCCAAAATGCAGGACTTCCATTTGGACCCCATCAAACTCATCGTCAGCCTTAACGGACAGCTTAAATCCACAGGTATCTTTCTTTCGTACATCTTTTTTTTGTTTTTACCAAATACAAAGGTAAATATAAATCAGCATAACAGGAATATACCGAATAAATTTTCAGTATCTGAATAATTTTTCGGTACTTGTGGGCACAGGCATTACCCTGTAACTTTGCAGGCGATAAACGAAAACAATAAACATTATGAGAAGTTCAATCAAGGAATACGAGGCAGTGCAAGAAGCTGCCATGAAGTTTGTGAAAAGCGTGGCGGAAGGCAACAGCCGATATGCTCGCGAGTTGTTTACCGATGATGCCGTTCTGTTCGGTTTCCTCGACGGAAAGCTGGAACACGGTTCCATTGAGCAGTTCTACCATAACGTGGATACCGTCAGTGGTGGCGAAGCGTTCAAGGCACGTGTCGATGTGGTAGCCGTGGAAGAGACGCTGGCGGTTGTTCGTGTACTTGAAGAGGGTTGGGGAGGTTGTATCTACTTCACCGACTATCTGCTACTGCTGAAAATAGACGGTGAATGGAAATGTGTGGCGAAAGCATATAACCAAAACTCAAATACGATACAGAAATGAAGATTGTAGTTGTAACAGGAAGTCCCCGTAAGGGAGGCAACATCTTTGCCATGGTAGATTCATTCATTAAGGCCGCCGAAACAAAAGGACATGAAGTGGTGCGTTTTGATGCGGCCATGATGAAAGTGGGCGGATGCCGTGCCTGCATGACGTGCTATAAGACAGGGAAAGCCTGTTCGTTCGATGATGACTTCAACGCGATAGCTCCCCATCTTCTCGATGCCGATGCCGTGGTATATGCCGCACCGGTGTATTGGTTTTCCTGCCCGGCACAGATTAAGGGTGTCATTGACCGCATGTTCTCATTTGTCATAGGAAACAAGGATGTAAGCGGAAAGAAGTGCGGCATTATTACTTGTTGTGAAGAACATGACCCAACCGTGATGGAAGTAGCGACGATGCCCCTGCATCGGACTTTCGACTTTTTGAAGTGGAATCTTGTGGGTGAGGTCTGCGTCCCTGGCGTATTTGAGAAGGGTGACATCGACAAGACCGACGGCTGTACTCAAGCTGCGGAATTTGCTGCAAAATTCTGATGGAAAGTGAAGTGCTTTTCTGCTATTTCTGCACTTTTAGGCATAAGCATGAAGGCTTCTTCCTGAATAATGGTAATCAACATAGCTTAAGCAAGCTTGGCTCTGCATTCGGTTTGTGCACTCTTTGGCAGATTGGAAAACGAGAAACTTTCCTATATAAAAATGTAAGCGTATAAGATATTTGTACTATATTTGCAAAGGTAACAATAAACAGTAGAATATGAAGCGCTTACAGATAATAGAACAGATACGTCGGGCATTGCATCAGGTTGCCCCTGATGCACAGGCCATACTTTATGGCAGCGAGGCTCGTGGTGACGCCCGTCCTGACAGCGACATCGACCTGCTGGTGCTGGTCAACGGAAACCGGCTTACCGTGGCGGAAGAAGAGCAGATTATCGCCCCGCTATACGACATCGAGATAGAAACCGGCGTGCAGATAAACGCGCGGGTCATCCTGAAAAAGATTTGGGAAAACCTGCCTTTCCGCACACCTTTCCATAATAACGTAATGAACGAGGGCATTGTGCTATGAAAGAAGAAATCAGCATCGATAGCCGGGAAGCATTGGCGGCTTATCGCTACCAACGTGCCAATGAAACATTAGCGGAAGTCCCTTTCCTGAAGAAGCAGGGATATTACAATACGGCGGTAAACCGCCTTTATTACGCTTGTTATTATGCAGCGGTGGCCTTGCTGATAAAACACGGCATAAATCCAGCCACCCATGCGGGAGTCAAGCAAATGATAGGGTTGCACTTTGTAGCTACCGGACATTTGTCGCGTGAGGTCGGTCGCAGTTTCTCTCTATTGTTCGAGCGCAGACATAGCAGCGATTACGACGACTTTGCCTATTCGAGTGCCGAGGAGATTGACGAATTGCTACCCAAAGCAACTGCTTTTATTGCCGCCATAGGCAAATTGCTGAAAGAACGCTGAGCCGTCCTGCTATACGGAATTTCTCGTCCCGCTCTTCCTAATCCAGAGGAAAGGCGAGACGTATGTTTTCCAACCCGGTCACAGAAAGAACGCTTGTTTTAATACTGGAGATTATAACACGCAAAGCCATCTAGAATAAAAAACGTGCCATTACGGACAACTTTCAGAAAACAAGATTCACTCTGACCTTTCCAACAAAACTCTTTGAGCCATACAGCAAAGCCATTCTATGGTTTTTCCTTTACCTTTGCGGTAGAAACCGTAATCAGGGTAATTCTATCCGTAATTGGTTTAACTCCTTTTCGGAAACAACGGACTACCTTTGCTGCAGAAAAAAGGAAGTGTAACAATCAGTACACACCGCTCACTGCGATACGTGTCCACAACGTGTGGATAGATCGTCGGGTGATTAATAGAACAAGCGATAAAAGGAGAAATGAGTATGAAGAAAAAAGTAATGATATTGACCGGAGCCGGTCAGATAGGTATGGCGATAGCCCGGCGCATGGGCTACGGCATGAAAATCATCGTAGGTGATAAGAGTTTGAACAATACCAGGGGCATTTGCGAAACGATGAACATGGCAGGGTTCGACTGTCTGCCCGTTGAGATGGACCTTGCATCTCGCGAGTCCATACTCTCTCTGATAGACGAGGCCCGAAAGCATGGGGAGATTGCTATGTTGGTCAATGCCGCAGGCGTATCGCCCAGCCAGGCATCCATCGAGACCATACTGAAAGTGGATTTGTACGGCACTGCCGTATTGCTTGAGGAAGTAGGAAAAGTGATTCAGGCAGGCGGTGCGGGCGTAACCATATCCAGCCAGTCGGGACACCGCATGCCAGCCCTCACACCCGAAGAAGACAATCTTCTCGCCACTACGCCTACCGAGGAACTGCTCTCGCTCGACCTTTTGCAATCACAAAACATCCGCGATACACTACATGCCTATCAGATGGCGAAACGATGCAACGTGAAGCGCGTCATGGCAGAGGCAGTCAAATGGGGTGAACGGGGTGCACGCATCAATTCCATTTCGCCGGGCATCATAGTCACACCGCTTGCCATCGACGAGTTCAACGGACCACGTGGCGACTTCTATAAAAATATGTTTGCCAAATGTCCTGCCGGACGGCCGGGAACAGCCGATGAGGTGGCGAATGTCGCTGAACTGCTGATGAGCAGTCGAGGTGCATTCATCACAGGAGCGGACTTCCTTGTTGATGGTGGAGCTACGGCATCTTACTTTTATGGTTCATTGAAATCCGAAAACGAATAAACGTATGAAATATTTATCAACAATCATTGCCTCGCTGCTCACGCTCTTCAGCACCGTATCGTGTGCACAGGGAAAGGCGGACAAGGCAACTAAAACACTGGAGACAAGCAATATGGAAACAGGAAAGAAAGTATTGGTAGCATTCTTCTCCCACACAGGCGAGAACTATGCCGTGGGCAATATCACGAAAGGGAATACCCACATCATCGCCGAAATGATAGCCGAAGCCACAGGTGGCCAACTCTTCGAGATTACGCCCGTCAAGGAATATTCGAAGACTTACGATGCCTGCGTGGACGTGGCAAAGAAAGAAAAGGAAGCCGGTGCGCGTCCGGCTGTTAAGGACGACATCGCCGTGGAGGATTACGATGTGGTGTTCATCGGCTATCCCAACTGGTGGGGCGACATGCCGATGGCAGTCTATACGTTCATCGAGAAGCACCGTTGGGCAGGCAAAACCGTCTTCCCGTTCTGCACGCACGAGGGTAGCGGACTGTCCGGTACGGAAAAGTACATTGCCAATGCCTGCGAGGGAGCGAAAGTAGAAAAAGGGCTTGCCGTGAGGGGCGCAACGGCACAGAACAAACAGGAGCAGGCGAGAAAGGCTGTCGCCCAATGGCTTTCCCTTTACTTTAGCAACCGATAACAAAAATACAAACTATCATTTATACAGGAAATATGAGACCTTATATTATCAGTCACATGATGACTTCCGTGGATGGTCGCATCGACTGTCCGATGGTCGGACAATTAAGTACGGACGAATACTATGTCGCATTGGAAAAACTGGAGCCTTGTTCAAAACTGTCGGGGCGTATCACCTCAGCGTTGGAGTGTACTGCCGTGAAAGAAGAGACCGAACCTGACGCAGGCAATGCCATCGGGCAGGAGTCCGTGCATGTTGCCCGGCAGTCCGAAGAATACACGATTGTTGTTGATACCAAAGGACGCCTGCGATGGGCATCGGGTGAGGCAGACGGACACCCATTGCTTTGCATAACCAGCGAACAGGTATCGGAGACGTATCTTGAATCCTTGCGCGAACAAGGCATCTCGTGGATTGCTGTCGGCAAAGAGCGGATTGACCTGGCAAGGGCGATGGAAATCCTCCATGACCGATTCGGTGTGAAGCGGCTGGCTATCGTGGGTGGCGGACACATCAACGGTGGATTTCTGGAAGCCGGACTTATTGACGAAGTAAGCATCATGGTAGCTCCGGGCATTGACGGACGCAAAGGGCAGACCGCTGTCTTCGACGGGCTTGTCCGTCCGGATTGCGACCCTTACCGTCTGAAACTGGCAAGTGTGGAAAAATGGGATACCGACATCGTATGGCTCCGTTACACGATGGTGCGATAAGCCATGACATTATTTACAAAGGAGATAATGGAAGAAATAAGAATAGACTGCGCTCATCAGAGCGAAGCCGAGTTTGCCTTGGCTAAGGAACAGGCGCAACTGCTGTTCCGACTGAACCACACCATGCCGATGACGGAGGAGTATGACGAACTGCTCCGTCGTCTTTTCCCTGACATGGGCGAAGGTAGTCGTGTGAACACACCGCTCACGGTGGTACGTGCCCACAACGTGCGGATTGGTCGGCGGGTAATCATTATGAACGGTTGTCTGATGATGTCAGCCGGAGGCATAACCATTGACGATGACGCACAGATAGCTGCCAACGTGCAACTGATATCAAACAATCATGACTTGGAAAACCGCATGATAATCACCTGCAAGCCGATCCATGTCTGCCGCCGTGCATGGATTGGTGCAGGTGCTACGATATTGCCGGGCGTGACGGTTGGTGAGAACAGTGTGGTAGGTGCCGGAAGCGTAGTGACGCACGATGTGGAGCCAAACACGATTGTGGCGGGCAATCCGGCACGGGTTATCAGGAAGATTTGTTTATAACTTGATAAAAGTCGAACATTTGAACTCATGTATCATCACTTGACTATCCAGTTTGGCAAGTCCGCTTAATGTGGTCAATTTCTCAAACCGGAAATGTTCATAAGCCTCAATGTCCTTGACTATAACCTTGATAAATAGTTCATAATCTCCGGCAACGGAATAGCACTCGGCAACTTCATCCAATTTTAATAGTTCCTGTATAATCTGCGCGTAGCTTTCATGGTCGCACATCTGGATTCCGATTTTGCAGAATACAGTCAGTGGTTTCCCTATTTTCGTTTTGTTTAAAATGGCAGAGTAGTGGCTTATATAGCCACTCTCCTCTAATCGCTTGACCCGTTCATAAAGCGGGCTTCGGGATATGTTAAGTTCATCTGCCAGCTCTTTCATGTTGAGTTTGGCATTCTTTTGCAGTGCATTCAGTATTTTTTTGTCAATTTCGTCCATATTGATTCAGTATTTATTCCTGTTTTCGGTAAATGAATAGAACTTGTTTAGGATTTAGTCCTAAATACGGCTCAAAATTAGGAATATTTCTTGAAATAAACATTTAATATTGAGAATATTTCCTTCTTTAGTAACTTTGCATCCGAAATTCAACTAAAAAGATAATGGCATGAATAGACAGAGAATTGTAATAAAAACGGCTGCGAAAGCTGCATTCCCGCATACGCTACCGATTATGGCGGCCTTTGTTTTCATAGGTATTACTTATGGAATATAT
>JAUNIV010000104.1 GCA_030523385.1 Bacteroidales bacterium
TTACTGGCACTATCAGGGCGATACCTACTGGTGGAGCGTGCCTTCACGTGCCCGTTATTACTTCAACGACTCCAAGGCAAAGGCAGGCGACCATAACTGCAAGTATGCCGCATCGCCGAGCTACGACCTGAACGGAAATCTTTATACTTACGAATTGGGTATGCCCGTGCAGAACTTCCGCAAGTATGAAGGCGATGAGCGTATGAAGCTTTACAAGAATTTGGGCGACAGCCGCCGCGAAGGTATGTTCATCTATGGTTATCTGGAATATACAGACGAGAATGGAGAAAAGCAGAAAGTACGTGCTCCGGAACAACCCTATGACCTCTATATCCGCGATGCTGTGGGCAAATTCCAAGGCATGGCTCCCGACCAGTGGCCGGAAGACAAGACAAGCGCGCTGCCTAATGGCGACCACAACTCAGGATGGCACTTTGCAAAATATCCCTTCTATAGCGACGAGGATGCCGGACAGATGGAATCGGACTATACGGAAATCCGTCTGGCAGAAGTCATCTACTCGTTGGCAGAATGTAAGTTGCGCAAGGGCGATACCGAAGGAGCTGCCACATTGCTGAACAGCGTGCGCAAGCGTAACTATCCCGCCGATAAGTGGGCACAGAACCTCTATGCTCCCGAAGGCAGTGCCAAGCTGGATATGCAGGAAATGCTGGCAGAGTGGGGACGTGAGTTCTTTGCCGAAAGCCGTCGCCGCATCGACCTGATACGCTTTGGCAAATTCTGTAGCGGAACCTGGTGGGACAAGACACCGGATGCAGATACGCACACGGAGATATTCCCCATTATGCGCGACATCCTGAACGCCAACCACAACTTGAAACAGAACCCGGGTTATAACAATTAAAATCTAAAGAATGATTATGAAGACAATATATAGACTATTGAGTTTGGTTATGCTGCTTGGCCTTACGCTGACAAGCTGCGAAGGAGAGAAAGAACTAATTGTTATAGAAGGCAACCTGCCTATCAAGACTTCGGCTTTCTACATGGTGGGCGATGCCACGCCTGCCGGATGGGACATCAACAATCCCACAGCCTTTACGGCTACCGAAGAAGATGCACTGGTGTTTGTTTACGAAGGTTCGCTGAATACGGGTGAAGTGAAATGCTGCTTGTCTCCCGGAAGCTGGGATGCTCCGTTTGTGCGTCCGCTGGCCAACGGATGCGAGATTTCCCGCAACGGAGTGCAGGATACTGCTTTCACCATGCACGCCGGCGACCCCGACGACAAGTGGAGAGTGGTGGATGCAGGACGCTACCGCCTTACCTTCGACCTGAGAAACTGGACACTGGCTGTGGATTACTTGGGAGAATAAATAAGGTATGGGTAAAAAGATAAAATTCTGGACTATGGCTCTGGCATTCCTCACAATGGGATGCCAGAGTTGCAATGACTCCGAATCGCCCGAAGTCCCTTCTCCCGATGAAAAGACTGAGGAAGGCATCCACACATACAAGGCACCGCTCTACTGGAGTGTCTATGAATATTGCTGGCTGTTAGAGCGGCAAGGTGTGGCCGAATCGGACATGGACCTCAGCGAAGCCGAATGGGACAAGATTATCGACTGGGTGGCACGCGAACTGAAGCCCTACGGTTACAACATGATTTGCACCGATGGCTTTATCCCCATGATAGCCGACGATGCTTCGGGCTACATGACCCGCTATGGCAGCATGCCGCTGAAAACGCTGGTGGAGAAGTGTCGGGCAAAAGGATTGGAAGTAGGTGTTTATGACAATCCGCTCTGGATTCACGGAGCCGATGATACGCCGGTGCAGGGTGCAGCGGGTGTGACCTTCGGCGACTTGAAGTACAAGCAGGGCGATGCCGTGGAACATCCGGCTGACAATGACTGGTGGTTCTCTTGGGTAGTGGCTTCGCACGACGGTGCCAAGGAATACATCGACGGATTCTTCAAACATTTTTCTGATTTAGGCATACACTACATCCGAATGGACTTCCTCAGTTGGTATGAGGACGGCACGGACCGTGGTTTCGGCAGAGTAGGCAAGGGGTATGGACGTGACAACTATGAACGTGCACTGAAATACATCTGCGAGTCTGCCACTAAGTATGGCGTATTCACTTCGCTCGTGATGCCCCACCTTTATAAGAATGCCGAACTCGAAAGCCAATACGGAAACATGGTGCGCATTGTGGCAGATACGGCTGCCGGAGGCTGGGAACATTTCTCGGACAACGACCGCCGCAAGTCGTATGGCACATGGCCCAACTGCATGAACATGTTCGACGGTTTTGTCTATTGGTCCAAGATTACCGGACGGGGCAAGGTGATTCCCGATGGCGACTTTATCCGCCTGAATACCTTTAAGACCGATGCTGAAAAGGAATCTGTCATCTCCCTGCAACTCTTGGCCGGAGGACCGGTGACTGTGGCCGACCAGTATCACTCCATCGGAGACAACCTGCGCTTCTATCAGAACCGGGAAATGCTGGAACTCAATGCCGACCGTTTTGTGGGACAACCTTTGTCGGGCAGCTTGTTGGACACTAAGAACCAGACGTGGTACGGGCAGATGACGAACGGCGACTGGATCGTGGGACTTTTCAACCGCGAAAGCACTTCGCAGACACGTTCCGTCCGTTTCTCCGACTTGGGCATTACGGGCAAATGGAAAGTGCGCGACTTGTGGAAACATGCCGATGAAGGCGAAGCCGAAGGGTTGGACGTGACACTGGAAGCACATGGATGCAAGGTGGTGCGATTGAGTAAATAAGGCACAAAAGTTAACTTCAAAATATCTGTAAATATGAAAAAGAAACTTCTAATGCTATTGACGCTGTGCTGCGGATGCCTTTTCTCCGCATGGGCACAAGACGCAAACGTGGTATATCGTGACGGACAGGTACGCTTCACGGTAGTGTCCGACGGAGTAATCCGCTTGGAGTGGAATGCCGAAGGAAACTTCGTGGACGATCTTTCCTTTGTGGCAGTCTGTCGGGAATATCCGAAAGTGGACTGCCGCGTAAAAGACACGAAGAACACCATAGAGATTGAAACCCGTAAGATGAAGTTGAAATACCGCAAAGGGACAGGACGCTTCACGGCAGATAACCTGAGCATCACCTCGCCCAAAGGCATGACGCCGGGCTTTGTATGGAAGCCGGGCATGAAGCAACAAGCCAACTTGGGAGGTACGCTGCGTACGCTGGACGGCATGGACGGCGACATGCGCGACGGACAGAAAGTGGAAATGCCCGATGGCTTGCTGGCACGCGACGGCTGGACGCTGATTGACGATTCACGCGGATTCCTGTTCGATGATTCCGATTGGGCTTGGGTGAAGCAACGTCCTGCCGGAGAAAGCCAGGACTGGTACTTCATGAGTTACGGCCATGATTATAAGGCTGCCCTGAAAGACTATACGCTGTTTGCCGGCAAGATGCCCTTGCCTCCCCGCTATGCCTTCGGCTACTGGTGGTCACGCTACTGGGCATACTCGGACAACGAACTGCGCGACTTGGTAGAAAACCTCCATCATTATAACATTCCGCTCGATGTGCTGGTGATAGATATGGACTGGCACCACACGGAGCCGGGCAAAGGAGGCTGGACGGGATGGACATGGAACGAACGCCTCTTCCCCGACTACAAGATGCTGCTCAAAGACCTGAAGGACGATAACCTGAAGATTACCCTCAACCTGCATCCTGCCGACGGAATGGCTGCCTACGAAGAACAATACCCCGAAGTGGCACGCGACATGGGCATGGACCCTGCTAAGGGTGAAACCATTCCTTGGGTATCATCGGACAAGCGTTTTGTCCGCTCGATGTTCGACCGCGTGTTGCATCCCATGGAGCAGGCAGGTGTGGACTTCTGGTGGCTCGACTGGCAGCAGTTCCCTTACGACTTGCGCATAGATAGCCTGAGCAACACCTGGTGGCTGAACTACTGTTTCTTCACCGACATGGAGAAGAAGAACACCGTGCGTCCCATGCTCTACCACCGTTGGGGAGGATTGGGCAACCATCGTTATCAGATAGGATTCTCGGGCGACAGCCACATCACATGGGCATCGCTGGAATATCAGCCTTACTTTAACTCGACTGCATCCAATGTGCTCTACGGTTACTGGAGCCACGACATCGGTGGACATCACGGAACTACGGTGGAACCCGAAATGTACACCCGTTGGTTGCAATTCGGAGGTGTGTCTCCCATCATGCGTACGCACTCCACCAAAGGAGGAGGACTGAACAAAGAACCGTGGGTGTTCGATAACCGCTATGTCAATGTCATCCGCCAGACTGTTTACCAACGCTATCAGTTGGCACCTTATATCTATACGATGGCACGCAAGGCATACGATGAAGGCATTTCGCTCTGCCGCCCTCTTTACTACGATTATCCCGAAAGTCCGGAGGCTTACGACTTCAAGACGCAGTATATGTTTGGCGACCAGTTGTTGGTGGCTCCTGTCACAGCTCCTGCCGACAGCACCGGATATGCCCGCCTCAAAGTGTGGCTTCCTGCCGGAAACGACTGGTATGAATGGCACACGGGCACATTACTCCATGGCGGACAGGTGGTGGAACGTGCATTTGCCATCGACGAATATCCGCTTTACCTGAAGGCCGGAAGCGTGTTGCCCTGCTACGGTAAGGTGGAAAATCTGGACAGCAACGACGAAGAAATCAATGTGACGGTATTCCCGGGCGACAAAGGTTCTTTCACTTTCTATGAGGACAATGGCAACGATGCCGCTTATGCCACTCACTTTGCCACCACTCCGCTCAGCAGCGAGCGCCGTGGAGAAAGCCTCTTCGTTACTATCGGTGCCCGTAGTGGCAGCTATCCCGGTATGCCTTCGGCACGTCGTTTCATCGTCAAAGTAGAGGCTTCGGCTGTACCTGCCGCTGTCACACTGAACGGCAAACCGTTGGATTATTCTTATGACGGCAACAGCCAGGTACTTTCCGTTTCTTTGGGCGAACAGCCTTGCGACGTGGAAAAGGTGGTTGAAATCGCTTATCCGTCTGATGCTCCGCAACTGACCGATGGACTGAAAGGCAAATTGCGCCGCATCCGCCATGCTGTGGAAACATTGAAGAGACGCGATGCCTCATTAGTCATCACCGAAGATTTGGGATTGCTGGAAGAAGCCGGACGCATTGTCACCTATCATCCGGAACGCCTGAAGGAGACCGTCAGCCGCTTCAATGATTGCTACAACCGTCTTCCGCAAGTGCTGGAAGCACAAAAGTTGAGTGCGGAGAATGCTGCTCTCTTCTTGCAGGAGATAGACTATTGATTATAAAACAGACAACTTTTAATAAAACTTTTATCATGAAACATCTATTTAAGACCCTTTGTGCTTTCTGCTTCTTTGCATCGGCAGTGCAGGCACAAGAACTGCTCTCGCCCAATGGCGAGCTGGCTATGAAGTTTGAATTGCAGGACGGCGGACGTCCCAGCTATTCGCTTACCTATAAAGGCAAGACTGTCATTGCCCCCAGTATGCTCGGCATGAAGCTGAAGGACAACACCACCCTGTGCGACGGCATGACGGTGGAAAACGTGGAACGCAGCTCGCAAGACGAAACCTGGACACCCGTTTGGGGCGAAGAGAACAGCATCCGCAGCCATTGCAACGAAATGCTGGTACATCTGAAACAAGACAGCCACAACCGACGCATGGACATCCGTTTCCGCCTGTTTGATGACGGATTGGGATTCCGCTACGAGTTCCCTTTGCAGCGCGAACTGAACTACTTTGTCATTACCGATGAATGCACGCAGTTTGCCATGACAGGCGATCACACCGCCTACTGGATTCCCGGTGACTATGATACGCAGGAATATGACTACACCCGCAGCCGCCTTTCGGAAATACGCGGACTGATGGAAGCCTCCATTACCGACAACCTTTCGCAGACTTCCTTTTCGCCCACAGGCGTACAGACAGCACTGATGCTGAAGACCGACGACGGACTTTACATCAACCTGCACGAAGCTGCCTTGGTGAACTATCCCTGCATGCACCTCAATCTGGACGACAAGAACTTCGTATTTACTTCTTGGCTGACACCCGACCCCAACGGCGATAAGGCATACATGCAATCACCTTGCACTACGCCTTGGCGTACAGTCATCGTGAGCGACGATGCCCGCGACATTCTGGCTTCACGCCTGACGCTGAACCTGAACGAGCCTTGCAAGATTGCCGACACTTCTTGGATACATCCCTGCAAGTACATGGGTGTATGGTGGGAAATGATTACCGGCATGAGCGACTGGAGCTATACCAACGAACTGCCCAATGTACGCATCGGCCAGACTGACTATAGCACACTGAAGCCCCACGGACGCCACGGAGCCACTACGGAGAACGTGAAGCGTTACATCGACTTTGCTTCCGAGAACGGTTTTGACGGTATGCTGGTAGAAGGTTGGAACATCGGATGGGAAGACTGGTTTGGCAACTTCAAGGACGAAGTGTTTGATTTCGTGACTCCTTATCCCGACTTCAACGTGGCAGAGATACGCGACTATGCCCGTCAGAAAGGCATCAAGATGATTATGCACCACGAAACTTCGGCTTCCATCCGCAACTACGAGCGTCACATGGATGCCGCCTACCAATTCATGAAGGACAACGGTTATGATGCAGTGAAGAGCGGATATGTGGGCAGCATCATCCCCAAAGGACAGAACCATTACAACCAGTGGCAGGTGAACCACTACCTTTATGCCGTGCAGAAAGCTGCCGACTACAAGATTATGGTCAATGCACACGAAGCCGTGCGCCCCACCGGATTGTGCCGCACTTATCCCAACCTGATAGGCAATGAATCGGCACGTGGCACCGAATATCAGGCATTCGGCGGAAGCAAGCCCAGCCATACCACCATCCTGCCTTTCACTCGTCTGATTGGCGGACCGATGGATTACACGCCGGGTATCTTCGAGAACGACATCCACAAGCTGAATCCCAACAACAACTCATGGGTGAACACCACATTGTGTAACCAGCTTTCGCTCTATGTCACCATGTACAGCCCGCTCCAGATGGCTGCCGACCTGCCTCAGAACTACGAACGCTTCATGGATGCCTTCCAGTTCATCAAGGACGTGGCAGTGGATTGGGACCACAGTTGGTACTTGGAAGCCGAACCGATGGAATACCTCACCGTGGCACGCAAGACCAAAGGCAAGGACGAATGGTTTATTGGCGGAACAAACGGCGAACAGCCCCGCACTTCTGTCATCAGCCTCGACTTCCTGCCCAAAGGAAAGTACGTAGCTACTATCTATAAGGATGGTAAGGATGCACACTACAAGAACAACCCGCAGACATACGACATCAGCCAGCAGAAAGTGACCGAAAAGACCAAACTGAAAGTCTGGACGGCTGCCGGAGGCGGTTATGCCGTTCGGATAGTTCCCGTAGCAAGCAAGTAATAAGAAGGTGCTAGGGTGCGTAAAATAAACTGTGTCATGCGATAATCTCGTTCAAGCTCATCGGT
>JAUNIV010000105.1 GCA_030523385.1 Bacteroidales bacterium
TCTCTATTCTATCTACTACCATATTGTTTTATTTTAATGGTTAAAAATTGCTTTTTCATTCAAAATCGTCGATTGTATAATTGGTGAAATCGGCAAAACGCTTCAACTGCCTGAACACACTTTCCACTTTATCCAGCACATCGGGAGCCAGGAAGAAATCATCGGCTACCATGTAGGCACAGGTATAGTCCTTACACTTCAGATAGTCGATGTATTCAAAATCTTTGGGGAATCCTTTGGGAGCAGTCTTCAAGTGGCTTTCGCCGATGACCGGGAAGTATTGTTTGAACTCCGGGTCTTCCACAATGTCCCGGTATTCTTCTATGTTATCATAGATGGACTGACGGAGGGCTTTCAGCACTTTGGGTTCCAGACACCAGCTGCCTCCGGCCAACATGCAGTTGCCGTTTTCCACGTGAACATAGTAACCGCAGTGTTCCGACTTCTTGCCTCGCGCATTGATATATCCTCCTATGTGGGTCTTATAAGGCGTCTTGTCACTCGAAAAACGGGTGTCGCGATAGATGCGGTAGGTACAATCCTTGACTTGAATGCCCGCTATACTTTCATCAAACAGGGAGATACGGGCTATGATTGCCGCCAGCAGTTCTTCGAACTCCTTTTGCGCCCTCAGATATTCGTCCTTGTGTTCCTGAAACCACGGACGATTGTTGTTGGCCGACAATTCCTTTAAGAATTGTAAAGTAATAGATATATCCATGTTGCGTTTGTTCGTATGTTCAACTCTACAAACATACAAAATATATTTGTAACGAACTAAAAAAAAACGAAGTATTTATCTTTTTCCTACCACCTTCAGCAATTCGGTATGTATTTTCCCGTTGGTAGCCAACACTTCACGGCCGGAATAGAAGTCCTCTCCTCCTTCAAAATCGGTCACCCGGCCTCCTGCATTCTTCAAGATTATTGAACCTGCGGCAATGTCCCACGGTCCTAAGAATCCTTCGATGCGTGCTTCAAATCTTCCGGTTGCCACATAGCAAAGTTCGGCAGCGGCCGCACCTTGCAAGCGCAGTCCGCCCACGTTGCCGTACAGTTCATGCACAATACGTTCTGCCATAGGCTTGTATGCCGCTGAATTGTAAGGGAAGCCTAAAGCGATGAAGGCTTTGTCCATATCGCCCACATTGGAAACGTGTATTTCCTTTCCGTTCAGGTAAGAGGGTGCTCCCTTGTATGTCCAGAACAATTCATCCCGACACACTTCATATACCACCCCGACCAACAATTCTTGCGAATCTCGCAGAGCGATGCTTACACAGTAGGGAGCATTGTCGTGGATAAAATTGGTGGTGCCGTCCAGCGGGTCCACCAACCAGCAATATGTTTCGTCGGTCAGGCTGCCCGAACCTTCTTCGGCTATGAATCCGGCTTCGGGCAATAACTCCCGCAGTTGGGACACGATGCGCCGTTCCGATTCTTTATCTACATAAGACACGTAGTCGTGCGCATTCTTCTCTTTTACTTTGCCACGGTCGAAATCCTTCCGTTCATTACGAAGAAAAGCACCCGCCTGGAGTGCTATTTCACGTACTTTTATGGTTATCTGTTCCAAATTAAGCATATTCTTTTCCTTTATTTTTGCTCGCTTTCCAGCTTGCCGAATTTATAGACACCTTTGCGTATCACTTTGCCGTCTTTGTCGGTTTCCACAAAGGCTCCGTGTTTCTTTCCTTGCTTGAAGAAGCCGTCGTAGCGCACGCCGTCTTTGTCTTCCAGCACGCCTTTGCCTTCTTCCTTGCCTTTCACGAAATGGCCTTTATACTTGCTGCCGTCGGCCAGTCGCAATATGCCTTCACCATCGGCCATGTTGTTTTTCCAGTCGCCTTCGTATTCATCTCCGTTGCCCCATGTGTAATGTCCTTTTCCGTTGCGCTGGTTGTTCACCCACTGGCCTTCATAGACGGCTCCGTTGGCCCATGTGAAAGTTCCGGTGCCGTGCTGCTCTCCGTTCTTGAAGTCGCCTACATACTTGTCACCGTTTGTGTGTACGTAGATACCTTGTCCTGTGCGTTCACCGTCGGCATAATCTCCTTCATAGCGGTCACCGCTGCTGAAGTAGTACACGCCTTTGCCATGCTGCACGTCGTCCTTCCAGTCACCGATGTATTTATCTCCGTTGGTATAATAAAAGGTTCCTTTGCCTTCGCGGGCATCGTCCTTCCATTCTCCTTCGTATTTCGAGTTGTCCGGCCACACCATCGTGCCCTCTCCGTTCTTCTTGTCCTGCTTCCATCCGCCTTCATATTTGGCTCCGGCTTTCCAGGTGTAAATGCCTGTGCCGTCTCGTTGGTCCTGAAACCACTGGCCTACATACACATCTCCGTTGTAATAATACATGGTTCCATCGCCTTGCTGGTAGTCGGCATACCACTGGCCTTCGTAACGGTTGTTGTTCAAGAAGTAATAAGTGCCGGTGCCGTGCTGTTGGTCTTGAAACCACTGGCCCACATACTTTTCTCCGTCATGCAGGGTATATGTTCCGTTACCTTCGCGTTTGCCCTTTACGTATTCTCCTTCATAAGAGTCTCCGTTCTTGTATATGGTTTTTCCTTTTCCGTGAGGTTTCTTGCTTTTCAGCTCTCCGGTATATTCTCCTCCGTCCTTGAATGTATAATTTCCTATTTTTATTTGTGCATGGGTCAGAGTGCCCATTGACATCCAAAGTAATAATAAATATGCGTATTTCTTCATTGGTTAGCTACTATAACTGAATAGATTCACGCCAAAGATACAACTTTCCATCTTTACGCGTAGTTGGTTATTACACTTTTTTACCAGCAACGACTTCTATTAAGTTTTCTTTGCAGAAATACTTTTGAGCCAACATGCGTATTTCTTCTACGGTTATTCCCCGGATGGCATCGAGCGAGCGTATAAAGAAACTTTCGTCCAGTCCGGCCGTTTCCACATAAATCCAGGCATCGGACAGCGAGAAAGGTCCTTCGTATGAGCGGCATAAGTCGCCCAACATATAGTTTCTTACCATCTCCAGTTCCTCTTTGGGCACTAAGTCGTTGCACAGCCTGTCCATCTCCTTATATACTTCGGTTATGATGGGGGCGATGTATTCATTGGCTGCTTCAGTAGAGATGGTAAGCACTCCGACGCCCGGATAGGATATAATGCCCGCCCCTATACCATATGTATATCCTTTTTCCTCGCGGATGTTGGACATGAGCCTGCTGCCGAAATATCCTCCGAACAAAGTCACCAGCACACGAGTCTTCAGGAAATCGGGATGCCGCCTGTTCATCACGAAGCATCCCATCTTGAGAGAACTTTGCAGGGCGTCTTCTCTTTCTATAAAGATATGTTTCTCCGGTGTGGTGTCCGGCGGGACTATCTTCATTTCCTCTTTGGGAGCTACTTCTCCCCACGGTTCGTTGCCCAAATGTTTCTCTATGCTACGCACAATGTCCGGCGTCACTTTGCCCGACACATAGACCGAACAATTACCCGAATGATAATACTTGCGATAGAAGGAACGGAGCACTTCGGAGTTGATTCGGTCATAATCTTCCACAGCGGCATAGCGTCCGAAAGGATGCTGCGGTCCGAACAAAGCCGTATTCAGCCGTTTGCGGGCTATCATCTCCACCCGCGTGCTGTTCACCAGAAACTGCTGGCGGTTGGTGTCCGTCACTATCGAAAGCTCCTTTTCGGGGAAGACAGGTTCTTTCAGCATATCGGCTATGACAGCCAGCGTGCGGTCAAAATACTTGTTCAGCGAATAGAGAGTAATGAAACCGCAGTTTACCGAAGACGACAGTTCCAACCATGCCCCGTAATAATCCAGCCGTTCTGCTATCTGTGCAGAGGTGAGATTCGCCGTGCCTTCGCGCAGCATCCTGTTGGTAAACATGGCCTGCAGGGGCTGCTCCTGATTGCATTGTCCGGCTCCTACCAGCAGGTCGAAGCGCACCACGTCTTCGGTTCCGGCATAGATAACATTCAGCGGCATGCCGTTTTTCATCGTTCTTCGGTCGGGACGAACAATGTTGAATTCGCCCAACGGGCGCACAGGTGGCGGAGTGGTTCTGTCCGGCATCATCTTCCCTCCCGTTGTTTTAAGAACTCTTCTGCACGGGCCAAATCCTGTGGCGTGTCAATCCCGATGGTCTCCACCTCACTGATACCTACCTTTATCGTATAACCGTTTTCCAACCACCGGAGCTGTTCCAACGATTCTGCCAGCTCCAAAGGAGATTGTGGCAAAGCGGTAATCTCTTTCAATACTTCGGCCCTGTAGGCATACAGCCCGATGTGTTTATAATAGGTATGCTGTTTCAACCATTCCTCTTTGGCTACATTTCGCAAGTAAGGGATGACGGAACGGCTGAAGTACAGCGCATTCATATTCTTGTTCACCACCACTTTGGGCGAGTTGGGATTCTCCAGTGCAGCCAGTCCGTCTTCGGGTGCAAAAGGTTTAACCAACGTGGCTATTTGTGTGACAGCATCGTCGAAGCAAGCCTTGACAGCCTCCAGTTGCGAACGCCGGATGAAAGGTTCGTCACCCTGAATATTCACCACCACATCATATCCGTTTCCCACTTTCGTATAGGCTTCATAGCAACGGTCCGTGCCGCTCTTGTGGTTGGCAGAGGTCATAACCACCTTTCCGCCGAAGTCCTTGACGGCAGCTTCTATGCGTTCATCGTCCGTGGCCACGTACACTTCGTCCAACACGCCTTCCACTTGTTCATACACTCTGCGAATCACCGGTCTGCCTCCCAGCATGGCCAATGGTTTGGCCGGAAAACGTGTCGAGGCATATCTTGCGGGAATAATTCCGATAAATTTCATGATACCATTTCTTTTATATAATCATGCAAAAGTACAAAAACATTTCATACATTTGCAGCATTTAATACATAATTCTTATGAACGAACACCGCTGTTTGATCTGTATGGGCTCCAACACCGACCGCTTGAAGCATCTTTCCGAAGCGCGGGAAGCACTGACAGCTACCTTTCCGGATGTCTGTTTTGGCAGGTTGATGGAGACGGAAGCTATCGGGAGTGGTTTTTATTCTCCTTTCAGCAACCAGTTGGCCGGCTTCACCACCACGCTCCTCCCCGACGCCATACATGCTTTCTTCAAAGAACTGGAACGCCAGAGCGGACGCATGCCGGATGACAAAGCGAAGGGCATCGTAAAGTTGGATATCGACCTGCTGATATTCGACAGCGAAGTCTTGAAGCCGGAAGACATGCAGAGAGAATACATCCGCAAAGGGATGGAAGATTTCCCCTACTCCCGGTGAATCAAACCGCCTTATCGATGTCATTTATATGACATTTTGCATTGTCTGAATCTTGTTTTCAACGACCTAAATGTTAAATAATTCTTCTTTTCTGATAAAAATGTCATGGCAATAGTGTTTTCTTGTGATAAAAAGCTATATTTACCACCGGAACTAAGCATTCTATTATTAACCTTTTTAATTATATGCGAAATGAATAAATACGAAATCGGAGTAAACGCCGGAAAGATCTGGCACTTACTAAAGGATAATGTACGTTGGAGCTATCAGGAACTGAAAGAGGCTTCAGGCTTATCGGATCGAGATTTGAATGCCGCCATCGGATGGTTGGCCAGGGAAGACAAGATAGATTTTCAAACAAACAGTGGAGATGATCATCTGTTTTTGAGCGTCAACGTATATATCGGATAAGTTTTGTGGGAGGGGTGCGTCAAAGCACCCCTTCGCTATGTTTGCGATTAACATCGCTAACTTAGTTTCCGAATGACCCGGGCAGGATTACCCACTGCCAATGAATCGTCGGGAATGTCTTTAGTCACCACGCTACCTGCCCCGATGATACATCGGTGTCCTATCGTTACTCCCGGGCAAATGATGGCTCCGCCTCCTATCCAGCAATCCTGGCCTATAGTAACCGGATAGGCGTATTCTTTGCTCTCACGCCTCGGAATGTAATCCATAGGATGATGGGGAGTATAAATTTGCACATTGGGTCCCACCAAAGTATGTGCCCCGATGGTGATGTATCCGCCATCCAAAAAGGTGCAATTGGCATTCACAAACACATGCTCTCCCAGCCGGATGCCATGCCCGTGGTCGCAATAAAACGGAGGGCAGATGATGGAAGTGGCAGGAATGTCCGGCACGAGCTCTTCCAATATTTCGCGAAAGCCTTTGTCATACGTACTCATCATACGAAATTTAGCCAACAACTTTTTGGCATGTATAAAGCTGGCCTGTACTTCGGGCTTCCCCATGTCGGCCAATTCGCCTCGACGCATTTTTTCTATTTCATTCATTTTATAATATATCAAGAGTTGGTTTATGGTTACGGATTTGTTTTCTTTTCAGCCCAATACACACCACACAAAATAAGCAGGCACCCCGCAATGGCTATCCACGTAATCGACTCGTTGATAATGATGGCCGAAGCAAGCAGAGTTACCGGCGGACCTATATAGATGTAATTGGCACTCTGTACGGCACCCAGTTCCTTGACACAGACATTCCAAGATATGAAGCAGAGCATGGATGCCACGAAACCGAGGAAGAGCAGATTGCCCCAGACTACAGGACGAAACATCAAAGCCGAATCCCACACCAACGGATTTGACAAGAACACGGGCAGAATGGTCAGTATGCCGTAAAAGAAAACCTTGCGGGTGATGAAGGCTACGGGATAGCGTCCGTCCAGACGTTTCAACACCAAGCAATAGAGTGCCCACATCAGTGCCGCAATCAGTGAAAGAACATCACCTGCCGGACTGATTTTCAATATGAAACTTCCGTTGAACACCACCATTCCTACTCCGGCCAATGCCATGAGCGAGCCATAGAACACACGACGGGAAAACGCTTCCCGTTGTCCGAAGAAGTGGAACAAGAGTGTAGTCAGGATGGGAGCAGTACATACGATGAGAGACACATTGGAGGCCAACGTAATGCTCAATGCTGTGTTCTCTGTCAGGAAATATAAAGTTCCGCCGCTCAGTCCTGTCAGCAACAAAAGAAACTCATCCTTCACATTATCGGCAAACAGCCTCTTGTATGAAATGCTCCAAATGCAAATGTATGCCAACAGGAAACGGAAAAAGAATATTTCGGAAGGCGTCAGTCCGTTATTTATCAGCAATTTCGTGGAAATAAAAGTGGTTCCCCAAATGGCTACCGTAATGATGGCCAGTGCATGATAAATCCATTTTGATCGAGTTGTATTCATATTTTTAAGTAATTATTCACTAATCACCCACTTCTCCACATTGCGTGTCTGTGAGGAGAAATTTAGCCCGATACGGATAATCTTCCGGTTGTCCGTCTCAAAAGGCAAGGTGTATGCCCTGTCACTGATTTGCCGCAAAGCCTCTTCAGCCGTGCCGTCGAGTTTGAACTCCAATATGTATGTGTAATTTGGACATTGAAGTACCATGTCGATGCGTCCCTGACTGGTGTGGTATTCTGCCTGTACATAGAATCCCAACAGCTTACTTA
>JAUNIV010000106.1 GCA_030523385.1 Bacteroidales bacterium
GGAGTTCGGCGGTTCACTGATCCGCCCCGAAGCTACTGGTTTCGGCGGTCTTTATTTCGTAAACCAAATGCTGAAGACCAAAGGCATCGACATCAAGGGCAAGACCATAGCCGTATCCGGTTTCGGAAACGTAGCTTGGGGTGCAGTGACCAAAGCAACCCAAATGGGTGCCAAAGTCGTGACCATCTCCGGCCCGGACGGATATATCTATGACCCGGATGGCATCAGCGGCGACAAGATTGATTATATGTTGGAATTGCGTGCATCAGGCAACGATATCGTAGCTCCGTATGCAGAGAAATATCCGAATGCTCAGTTCATCGAAGGCCGTCGTCCATGGGAAGTTAAGGTAGATATTGCACTTCCTTGCGCAACTCAGAACGAATTAAATGGCGAAGATGCTTGTAATTTGATAAAAAATTCCGTTCTTTGCATCGGCGAAATCTCCAACATGGGTTGTACTCCCGAAGCTATCGACGCATTCATCGAAAATAAGATCATGTATGCACCGGGCAAGGCAGTCAACGCTGGTGGTGTAGCAACCTCCGGTTTGGAAATGAGCCAGAATGCTATGCACATGAGCTGGTCGGCTAAAGAAGTAGATGACAAGTTGCACCAGATTATGTATGGTATTCACGAACAATGCGTGAAGTATGGTACAGAACCTGACGGTTACATCAACTACGTGAAGGGTGCAAACATTGCCGGATTCATGAAGGTGGCTCACGCCATGATGGCACAGGGAATTGTATAATATAGCATTCTATTAGCATAAAAATATCTCGTTTAGTTGTATTTGTATTTTGTATTGTAGCTTGCGCTGCCCGCCTGTGAAGGTATGGCAGCGTTTTTTATGCCGCATATCTCCCGGTGAATAGGAAAAAGAGAGCAATCGGACAAACTTTCGTTCATATCAACCTTTTCTATCTTTTTGCTTCCAAGTAACTTTGTTCCAATTAAAAACAAAAACGACAGATTTATGAAACAGCTTTATTTTTTACTTGCCATTCTTTTTCCGGTAGTGGTCAATACTTCCTGTAAGCAGCATAAGCCAGATGCGGCCAATGTGCCACTTGTCAGGATAGATACTGCCCGCGCTGCCGAAGGAGAAACCATGTTGCAATATCCGGGTAAGGTCAGGGCTGCCCAAGATGTCAGCCTGTCTTTCCGCGTAAGCGGCACGCTGAACCGTATTCTCGTCAAAGACGGTGCCCGAGTAAGCGAAGGGCAACTGTTGGCCGAACTGGATCCTACGGATTATCAAGTGCAGCTTGATGCGACCGAGGCAGAATATGAACAGATAAAATCGGAAGCTGAAAGGGTTATCGCTCTCTATCGTGACAACGGAACCACTCCGGCTGCCAATGACAAGGCTGTGTATGGACTGAAACAGATTTCAGCCAAATACCAGCACCACAAAGACCAGTTGGCCTATACCCGGCTATATGCCCCCTTCAGCGGGTATGTGCAGAAACGGCTGTTTGATGCACACGAAACGGTGGCTGCCGGTATGCCTGTCATCTCCATGATAAGCGGGGGCATGCCCGAAGTGGAAATCAACCTGCCGGCTGCCGAATATATCCGACGGGAGTCTTTCAGCAACTATCATTGTACCTTCGACATCTATCCGGGACAGACTTATCCGCTGAAGCTGATCAGCATTACCCCGAAAGCCAATGCCAACCAGCTATACACCATGCGCCTGCAACTGAGTGCAGAAGGGCGTCCCGTGCCTTCGCCGGGCATGAACACCATGGTTACCATCCGTTGCGCGGATGAATCGGGTGTCACTTCTTTGTCTGTTCCTACCGGAGCCATTCTTCGGAAGGACGGGAAAACCTGGGTATATGCCTACAGGCCATCAGACGGGACGGTGCATCTTTGTGAGGTCACTCCTCTCCGACTGCTGAACAACGGACGCACGGTGGTAACCTCTGTCCAACTGGCCCCGAATGAACAAGTAGTGGCATCGGGAGTGAATCACCTCAAAGACGGAGACAGCGTGAAACTCCTGCCTCCTGCCAGTGAAACCAATGTAGGAGGATTGTTATGACAGACATCAGCAAATGGGCATTTGCGAACCGCAACCTGGTTCTCTTCTTAGTGGCTGTCTTGCTGACAGGCGGTGCCTGGTCATGCTATCAGATGAGCAAGCTGGAAGATCCCGAAATAAAAGTAAAGTTGGCCATGGTCGTGACCACTTACCCCGGTGCATCCGCCCATCAGGTGGAACTGGAAGTAACGGATGTGCTGGAAAAGAATATCCGCACCATGGGCAACATAGACAATATAGAAAGTTACTCATACAACGACCTTTCGCTGATTCAGATAGAGTTGCTCAGCACGGTGAAGGACGAAGAAGTGGAACAATGTTGGGACTTGCTGCGCCGCAAGGTGGACGATGCACGGGCTTCCCTGCCCGATGGCGCAGGCACCCCTATGGTGAAGGACGACTTCGGCAATGTATATGGCATGTTCTATGCACTGACAGGTGACGGGCTTACCGACCGCGAACTGTCTGACTATGCAGAACTGATAAAACGCGAACTGAATGATTTGGAGGGCGTGGACCGCGTAGATTTGTACGGAAAGCGTTCGGAGTGCATCAACATTTCATTGCTGCAAGACCGCATGGCCAATTTGGGCGTGAAGCCCGCCGAAGTGCTTGCCACACTGAACGGACAGAACAAGACTACCTACAGCGGCTATTATGACAACGGCGACTACCGCATCCGGGTGACGGTAAATGACAAGTTCCGCACGGTGGATGACATAGGCCGGATGCTCATCCAGGGACACGATGACGACCAGCTAAGACTGAGTGATATTGCCCGCATAGAGAAAGCTTACGAAGAACCAACGCGAAACGAGATGTTCTGCGACGGACAGCGTGCCATCGGCCTGCTGGTAGCCCCATCCAGCGGAACTGATATTATAAAGGTAGGAGCCGAAGTGGAAGAATGCCTTGAAACCCTCCGCACCCACCGGTTGCCTGCCGGAGTGGAATATCACAAGATATTCTTCCAGCCCGACCGCGTGACCAGCTCGTTGGGTACATTTGTCATCAATTTGATAGAATCCGTTGTCATCGTCGTGCTCATTCTGATGATTGCCATGGGATTCAAGAGTGGCATCATTATCGGTATCAGCTTAGTGGTTACCGTATTCGGTTCTTTCCTCTTCTTGCAGACGGCAGGCGGAACCATGCAACGTGTGTCACTCGCCGCCTTCGTATTGGCCATGGGCATGCTGGTGGATAATGCCATCGTGATAGTGGACGGCATACTGGTGGACCTGAAAGCCGGGAAAGAGCGCATGGAAGCCATGACTGCCATAGGGCGGCAAACTGCCATGCCCCTGTTGGGTGCCACGCTGATAGCCATCATCGCATTCTTACCTATATATATGTCGCCCGATACGGCAGGCATCTACACGCGCGACCTCTTCATTGTGCTGGCCGTTTCGTTGCTGCTCAGTTGGGTATTGGCATTGATACATGTACCGCTGATGGCCAACCGCCGGCTGCATCCGGCCACAACAGACACAGGCGATGGAGAGAAACGTGTTTATAACGGACGCATCTATGCCATGCTGCGTAGCGCCCTGCGCTTCGGGCTGACCCATCGCTGGACATTCGTCTTCTGCATGGTAGGGCTGCTGGCACTCTCCGCCTTCGGTTACCAGTACATGCGCCAAGGCTTCTTCCCCGACATGGTGTACGACCAGCTCTATATGGAATACAAGTTGCCCGAAGGCAACAACTACACCCGCGTGGAGCATGATTTGCAGGAGATAGAGGCTTACCTCAAAAGCCGTCCGGAAGTCACCCGCGTTGTTGCTTCCATCGGCGGAACACCCGGACGCTACAACTTAGTAAGAAGCATAGCCAATCCGTCACTGTCCTACGGCGAACTGATTATCGACTTTACTTCGCCCGACGCGCTGGTAGATAATTTGGACGAGATACAGGACTACCTGACCCAAAACTATCCCGATGCCTACGTCAAGCTGAAGCGATACAACCTGATGTTTAAGAAATATCCCATCGAAGCGCAGTTCTTAGGTCCCGACCCTGCCGTGCTGCACCAACTGGCAGACAGTGCGCGTGCCATCATGGAGCGTACACCCGAAGTCTGCCTCATCACTACCGATTGGGACCCGCAGATACCCGTACTGACCGTGGAGTATGACCAGCCTGCCGCCCGTGCGTTGGGATTAAGCCGCAACGACGTCAGCCTGTCACTCCTCACAGCCACAGGAGGCATCCCCATCGGTTTCTTCTACGAAGGCATCCGGCGCAACAACATCTACCTGAAGTGTCTGGACGAACAGGGCGAACCGATAGAAGACCTGTCGAACACCCAAGTATTCTCTTCCCTACCCTCACTGAACGGGTTGCTGAACAATGAAACCATGGTGCGGCTGAAAGCCGGTACGCTCTCTAAGGAGGATTTGGTGGAAAGCCTCATGGGAAGCACCCCGCTCAGACAAGTGAGCAAGGCTGTGGACATCCGTTGGGAAGACCCCGTAGTGCCCCGCTACAACGGGCAACGCAGCCAGCGCGTGCAATGCTCACCCGCACCGGGCATGGAAACCGAAAAGGCACGGCAGGCCATAGCCGCTGCCATCGAACAGATTCCGTTGCCCGACGGTTACTCCCTGATGTGGCAGGGCGAAAGGATAGCCAGCACCAAGTCCATGAAGTACCTGTTCAAGAACTTCCCGTTAGCCATCATCCTGATGATTGCCATCCTCATCATGCTGTTCAAGGACTATCGCAAACCTGCCATCATCTTCTGCTGCCTGCCCATGATTCTGGTGGGCGTGGTAGCCGTCATGCTGCTCACTGGCAAAACCTTCAACTTCGTAGCCATCGTGGGTACGTTGGGACTGATAGGCATGCTTATCAAGAACGGCATTGTGCTGATGGACGAAATCAGCCTGCAAATCGGACAGGGCATCGACCCTGTCACCGCTCTCATAGACAGTTCGCAGAGCCGTCTGCGTCCGGTCATGATGGCTTCGCTCACTACCATTTTGGGTATGATACCGCTATTGTCCGATGCCATGTTCGGTTCGTTGGCGGCAGCTATTATGGGCGGACTGCTCTTCAGCACGCTCATTACGCTGCTCTTTATACCTATATTATATGCACTGTTTTTTCATATCAAGAACACCACAGAGTAACATTATGAAAAAGATAATTCTATTCTCCATGTTCGGCCTGTTGCCCGCATCATTCTTTGCCCAAGAGACATTGAGCCTGAAAGAATGCAGAGAACTGGCACTGGAATACAACAAAGAACTGGCAGCTTCTGCTAAACAGACGGAAAGCGCACGCTATATGGAACGCAGCTATCGGGGTAATTTCTTCCCCAACTTCACGGCAAACGGCACCGGGCTTTACAGCAACGCCGACGGAAGCTATGGCATAGCAGGCGGAAACCTGCCCACCTTCCTGCCCGATGCCACCGGACAGCCTGTGCCCAACGGCGGCTTTGCCTACTTCCCCGGCATCAACCTGGACTATAAAATAGGTTGGGTTTACATGGGCGGCATACAGATGGAACAACCGCTTTACATGGGTGGGAAAATACGTGCCGCCTATCGCGCCGCCCGGTTAGGCAGACAGATGGCACAGATGAACGAGGCACTGACCGAGACCGAAGTCATCCTGAAGACCGACCAAGCCTACGCACAGACCGTAAAGGCAAAGGAAATGACGGTCGTGGCCAACAAATACCACGACGTACTGACCGAACTGAAAAAGAACGTGGACAGCGCACACAAGCACGGGCTGAAGCCGAAGAACGATGTGCTGAAAGTGCAGGTAAAGCTGAATGAAAGCGAACTGAACATCCGCAAGGCGGAGAATGCCCTGCGGCTTGCCACCATGAACCTGTGCCACCTCATCGGCAAGCCGCTGACCGCCGAAGTGCATGTCTCCGATGATTTCCCGGCCATCGAGCAAGGCTTAAACATCCAAACGTCGGACATCACATCACGTCCTGAATACGGCATACTGGATAAGAAGATAGCCATCGCACGCCAACAAGTGAAACTGAACCGCAGCGAACAGCTTCCGCAGATAGGCATCAGAGGGTCATACAGCTATGTACACGGCTTAGAACTGAACGAACAGAACTTTCTGGACCAAGCCAGTTTTTCGGTGCTCCTGAACGTAAGCATCCCGCTTTTCCACTTCGGCGAACGAAGCAACAAAGTACGTGCCGCCAAGGCACAATTAGCGCAAGCCCGCCTGCAGCAACAAGACCTGACGGAACAAATGTTATTGGAACTGATGCAGGCAGCCAACAACCTGGACGAAGCCAAACTGGAGAGCGAACTTTCCGACCATGCGCTGCAACAGGCAGAGGAAAACATGCGTGTCAGCAAGAGCCAATACGAAGCCGGACTGGAAACACTTTCGGACCACTTAGAGGCACAAGCCCTGTGGCAGCAAGCCTATGAAACGCAGGTAGATGCCCACTTCCAGCTCTACCTGAGTCAGGTAAAGTATCTGAAAGCAGCCGGAATGTTGCACAACGAGCACTAAAAGGCAGCTGCGTGATTGATTTTTGTTCTGGAAGTATGTTTTATCTCAAATAATTCATTACTTTTGTTACAAAGTAATTTAAAACCAAAGAACGAGTATGAAGAAATTAGCTTTATTTGTAGTTTTTACATTGGTGACCTTGATGGCTTCGGCACAGACACAGGTAAATTGGAGTGTTAAGTTCGGTTTGGGTTTCAGCAACTGGATGGGAGATGGTTCGGAAGATGCCAAAGCCAAGTTCGACTATAAAATAGGAGTAGGTGCCGAAATACCTATAAACGGATTCTGGTCTTTCCAGACAGGATTAAATTGGGTGACCAAAGGCGTAAAAGGTGACGATAGCGGCATAGATATTACCGTGAATCAAAAATACCTGGAGCTTCCCTTGATGGCAGCCTTACACTTAGGCACCGAAAACAGCTTTGATGTAGTGCTCAAAGCCGGTCCCTATCTGGCATACGGCATTGGCGGCAAGATTAAAGGAGAAAGCAGCGGTGTGGAAACAAGCTTTGACACCTTTGGCAAAGCTAGCATTAACGGAGTCGAGTTCCCCGGATTAAGACGTTTCGATGCCGGTTTGGGATTCGGTGTAGATTTTGATTTCCGTAAATGGGTTATCGGAGTTGACTCCCAATTAGGTTTAACGAAACTGCAAGAAGGAGATGCACCGCGCAATATTTCTTTCTTCGTTACGGCAGGGTATAAGTTCTGATTTCCTGTTCCAATAATTTAGGATTCACCGTGATTCAAATGCCAATAACACATTTGGGTCACGGTGAATTATTTTAAGCAGGCTTGAAAAGCAAATCAAGGTCCATAGACAAAAACTCCTCAAAGGACAATCCTCCGGTACCTACCACAAAGGTCTCATA
>JAUNIV010000107.1 GCA_030523385.1 Bacteroidales bacterium
ATACTTACTTGTAAGGGCGGAATATTTTCCGCCCGCAATCATCCACGTAGATGTTATCGGGTGGGAAATATTTCGCCCCTACGGGATGACGCGAATTGCATTAAATAAAGATTAAAACAGATACATCTATGCTTAGAATTGC
This sequence comes from Bacteroidales bacterium, assembly GCA_030523385.1. GTDB lineage: Bacteria > Bacteroidota > Bacteroidia > Bacteroidales > Bacteroidaceae > Phocaeicola. Next base: position 143 of record JAUNIV010000107.1, read on the forward strand.
AGTACAATCCAAAGGCCGTCTGTTTGAAGAAACGATGGCATTGTTGCAGGAAGCGGACATCAAAATCCCTTCTTCCAAAAGAATCTTGCTCGTACAGTCACCCAACTTCCCCATCGAAGTGCTTTTCTTGCGCGACGATGATATTCCGCAGTCTGTGGCAAGCGGCGTGGCCGATTTGGGTATAGTGGGCGAAAATGAATACGTGGAACGGAAAGAAGACGCCGAGGTTATCCGTCGGTTGGGCTTCAGCAAATGCCGTTTGTCGTTGGCCATCCCTAAAGATGTGGACTATCCCGGCCTGTCGTGGTTCGAAGGCCGCAAGATTGCCACCTCATATCCCGGCATACTGAAAGACTTTATGGACAGCAACGGCATCCGGGCAGACATACATGTCATCACCGGTTCGGTGGAGATTGCTCCGGGCATCAGCCTGGCCGATGCCATCTTCGATATTGTCAGCTCAGGCTCTACGCTGGTGAGCAACAGCCTGAAGGAAGTGGAAGTGGTGATGAAGAGCGAGGCACTGCTGATAGGACACAAAGGCATGTCGCCCGAAAAGAAAGAAATCCTGAATGAACTTCTGTTCCGTCTGGAAGCCGTGAAGGCAGCCGAAGATAAAAAGTATGTATTGATGAACGTGCCCACCGATCGGTTGCAAGAAATCATCGAAGTATTGCCGGGCATGAAGAGCCCCACCGTGATGCCTTTGGCTCAGGAAGGATGGAGTTCCGTGCACACAGTGCTCGACCAGAAGTGTTTTTGGGAAATCATAGGTCGGCTGAAAGCGTTGGGAGCAGAGGGCATTTTGGTATTGCCTATCGAGAAAATGATTCTATAATATATAATAGGTATAGAGATGAAGACAATTCAATATCCCGAAAGGAAAGATTGGGCAGAGATTCTGCGCCGCCCGACACTGAATACGGAGCAGCTGCGCGACACGGTGAAGGAAGTGCTGGACCGAATCAAGGCTGAAGGCGACCAAGCTGTGCTGGAATACGAAGAACGCTTCGACAAAGTGAAACTCGATACGCTGGCCGTGACTGAAGCGGAGATGGCCGAAGCCGAAGAAAAGGTCTCGGAAGAACTGAAAGCGGCTATCCGTCTGGCCCGACAGAACATACATACATTCCATGCCGCCCAGCGGTTTGAAGGACGGAAGGTGCAGACCGTGCCGGGTGTGACCTGCTGGCAAAAGGCCGTGCCTATTCAGAAGGTGGGCTTATATATCCCCGGCGGCACGGCTCCTTTGTTCTCTACCGTGCTGATGCTTGCCACGCCGGCCCGCATAGCCGGTTGCGAGGAAATAGTGCTCTGCACTCCTCCCGATAAGGCAGGCAAGATACATCCCGCCATCCTCTATGCCGCCCGGCAGGCCGGAGTGAGCAAGATATTCAAGGCAGGCGGTGTGCAGGCCATCGGTGCCATGGCGTACGGCACGCAAAGTGTCCCCAAGGTATATAAGATATTCGGCCCGGGCAACCAGTATGTCACCGCTGCCAAGCAACAGGTATCCTTGCGCGATGTGGCCATCGACATGCCGGCAGGCCCTTCCGAAGTGGAAGTGTTGGCCGATGAAACTGCCAATCCGGTCTTTGTGGCAGCCGATTTGCTCTCGCAGGCAGAGCATGGCGTGGATAGTCAAGCCGTGTTGGTGACTACCTCTGCGCAGCTGATAGAGCGGGTGGAAAGCGAAGTGCAGCGACAGTTGGCCTTGCTTCCGCGTTGCGAGATAGCGGCAAAGTCGTTGGCCAACAGCAAACTCATCTTAGTGAAAAACATGGATGAGGCCATCGCCCTCACGAATGAGTATGCTCCCGAACATCTCATCATAGAGACCAAAGATTACATGGAGCAGGCCGCACGCATCGTCAATGCCGGTTCGGTGTTTTTGGGTTCGCTCTCGCCCGAGAGTGCAGGCGATTATGCTTCGGGCACCAATCACACCCTGCCCACCAACGGTTATGCCAAGGCATACAGCGGCGTGAGCTTAGACAGCTTCATCCGTAAAATCACTTTCCAAGAGATAACCCGTGAAGGCATACAGACCATAGGACCTGCCATCGAGGTCATGGCAGCCAACGAACAGCTGGATGCCCACAAGAATGCAGTCACCGTAAGATTAAAAACCGAATGATAGTATGAAAGACCTGAAAGAACTTATACGCCCCAACATCCGAGCACTGAAGCCTTACTCTTCAGCGCGCGATGAATACAACGGAGCCGAGGCTTCCGTATTCCTGGATGCCAATGAGAATCCCTACAATGCTCCGAACAACCGCTATCCCGACCCTATGCAGCGGGAACTGAAGAACCTTCTTGCTCCCATCAAGAAGGTGAAACCCGAAAACATCTTTTTGGGCAACGGCAGTGATGAAGCCATTGATTTGGTGTATCGGGCTTTCTGCTGTCCCGGTGCAGACAATGTGGTAGCCATAGACCCCACTTACGGCATGTATCAGGTGTGTGCCGAGGTGAACGATGTGGAGTACCGCAAGGTGTTGCTGGATGAGAACTTCCAACTTAGTGCCGACAAGTTGCTGGCAGCCACGGACGAGCATACCAAACTCGTCTTTATCTGTTCGCCCAACAATCCCACCGGCAACAGTTTCTGCCGCGCCGAGATAGAGAAGCTGCTGACTTCCTTCCAAGGGCTGGTCATTGTGGATGAGGCTTACTCCGATTTCTCCGATGCGCCTTCTTTCCTGAGTGATTTGGATGCTTATCCCAACCTGATTGTCCTCCAGACTTTCTCGAAGGCATGGGGTTGTGCCGCCATCCGTTTGGGCATGGCTTTTGCCTCCAAGGAGATTATCGAAGTATTCAGCAAAATCAAATATCCCTATAATGTGAACCTGCTCACGCAGAAAGAGGCTACGGCCATGCTTCGCCGTCACTATGAAGTGGACCGTTGGGTGAAGTCCTTGATGGAAGAGCGTTCCCGGCTGATTGATGAGTTTATGGCGTTGCCTTGCTGCGAGAAGATTTATCCCACCGATGCCAATTTCTTCCTGACCAAGGTGACCGATGCCAAAGCCATTTACGATTATTTGGTGAGCCGCGGCATCATTGTCCGCAATCGGACTACGGTGGCGCTTTGCCGGGACTGCCTGCGCATCACCGTGGGCACTCGTCCGGAGAACGATGCCCTGTTGGATGCACTGAGAAACTATGTAGGATGACAGAAAGGAAAGACCATGAAGAAAGCATTGTTTATAGACCGTGACGGGACGCTCGTCATAGAGCCGCCTGTCGATTACCAGTTGGATTCATTCGAGAAGCTGGAGTTTTATCCCAAGGTGTTCCGCAATTTGGGCTTTATCCGCAGCAAGCTCGACTTTGAGTTTGTGATGGTTACCAACCAGGATGGTTTGGGCACTTCTTCTTTTCCCGAAGATACTTTCTGGCCTGTCCACAACTTAGTGTTGAAGACGCTGGAAGGCGAGGGCATCACTTTCGACGATATTCTGATAGACCGCAGTTTCCCCGAAGACAATGCCCCCACGCGCAAGCCTCGCACGGGCATGATGGGGAAATACCTGTCGGGCGATTATGATTTGGCCGGCAGCTTTGTCATAGGCGACCGTGCCACGGATGTAGAGCTGGCCAAGAATTTGGGTTGCCGTGCCATCCTGTTGCAGGAAGATATGTCCGTGCTGCATGAAAAGGGTTTGGAACCCTACTGTGTGCTGGCCACTACGGATTGGGACCGCATTGCCGAGTTTCTCTTTGCCGGTGAGCGTACAGCCGAAGTGCGCCGCACGACCAAGGAGACTGACATTTACGTCCGTCTGAATTTAGACGGCAGCGGCCGGTGTGACATCTCTACCGGTTTGGGCTTCTTCGACCACATGCTGGAGCAGATAGGCAAGCACGGCGGCATAGACCTCACTATTCGGGTAAAAGGCGATTTGGAGGTGGATGAACACCACACCATAGAAGACACGGCCATTGCTTTGGGCGATTGCCTGTATCGGGCTTTGGGCAGCAAGCGGGGCATAGAGCGTTACGGCTATTGTCTGCCTATGGACGACTGCTTGTGTCAGGTGGCTTTGGACTTTGGCGGGCGTGCTTGGTTGGTGTGGGATGCTGAGTTCCACCGCGAGAAGATAGGAGAGATGCCTACCGAAATGTTCCTCCACTTCTTCAAGTCGCTGAGCGATGCCGCCCGCATGAACTTGAACATCAAGGCCGAGGGACAGAACGAGCACCACAAGATAGAAGGTATCTTCAAAGCATTGGCACGTGCCATCAAGATGGCTGTCCGTCGGGACATCTATCATTATGAAGTGCCTTCCAGTAAGGGCTGCATTTGAAAGAGCAAAGAATTTGCATCAAAGATAAATCCCCGACGGATATCGCATCCATCGGGGATTTTTGGGTTTTTCGATTTATAGGTTAGTATAAAAATTAGGTTAGGCTTTTCTTTTTATTTTATTACAAGGGAATATATTCCACAAATGCTTCCATGGCCTCGTAACATGCCAGTCCCAGTTGGTCGTACAAAGAGGCAGTGCCACGGTTGCGGTCCTCGCTTCTTTGCCAGAACAGACGTTCGTCGTTGCCCAAGAACGGTGCGCTTTCCATCTGCGACTGATGTTTCAGGATGGAATTACGTTTCGCTCTCAACTCTTCGGGACTGAACGGAACAGCCATTTCTATGTTCTCTATTTCCCATTCGGCCCACGCACCGCGATACATCCAGATACGGCAGTCCTTCAACCATTCGGCACCATTTTCTTTTTCTATGTCGATGGCAGCCAGTACGGCATCCGTACATACACGGTGTGTGCCGTGCGGGTCGGCCAAGTCGCCTGCTACATAAATCTGATGAGGCTTTACTTCGCGCAACAGGTTCAATACGATTTCCACATCGGCTTCGCTGATAGGATTCTTTTCAATCTTGCCTGTTTCGTAGAACGGAAGGTCTAAGAAGTGGCAACGGCTCAGCGGAACCTGGTTGTAGGTGCAAGCCGTGCGGGCCTCGCCCCGACGAATCAGTCCCTTGATGGTAAGTATGTCGCGCGTGTCCATGTCACCTTCCTTCTTAGCCATCAGGAATTGTTTGATTTCGGCATACTTGCTCTTGATGCACTCGTTGGCATTGTTGTCAAACAACTGGTTGAATCCGTTGATGAAGTGCATGAAACGTACCACTTCTTCATCGCCCACGGCAATGTTGCCCGATGTTTCGTAGGCCACGTGTACTTCATGTCCTTGTTGCACCAGACGTCTCAATGTTCCGCCCATGGAAATCACATCATCATCCGGGTGCGGAGAGAATACAATGACACGCTTCGGGAATGGTTTGGCGCGTTCGGGACGATAAGTATCGTCGGCATTCGGCTTGCCACCCGGCCATCCGGTGATGGTGTGTTGCAGGTCATTGAATATCTTGATGTTCACATTGTAGGCAGATCCATAGAGTGCCAGCAGTTCGCTCAGTCCGTTTTCGTTGTAATCCTTGTTGGTCAGCTTCAGGATAGGCTTCTTCACACGTAGACACAACCACACGATGGCGCTGCGTATCAGCTTGTCGTTCCATTCGCAGTTGGTCACTAACCACGGGCGTTGGATGCGGGTGAGGTGAGAGGCTGCCGAAAGGTCAATGCACACATTGGCATTGTTGTGCATTTGCAGGTAGGAGGCGGGCAGTGTGTCACTGATCTTTTCTTCTACCGCTTTCTGAATGATGTCGGCTTTCTCGTCGCCCCATGCCAGCAGGTAAATCTTGCGTGCCGCCATGATGGTGGATACGCCCATGGTGATAGAGCAGGGAGGCAGATTGTCTATCCCCAGATTGTGGGCGGCTTCTGCACGCGAGGTGGCATCTATCAGGATGAGGCGTGTGGGAGAGCTTAAAGCCGATCCCGGCTCGTTCATGGCTATGTTTCCTTCGCGTCCGATACCCATCAGGGCGATGTCAATGCCGCCGAATGTCTGTATGCGCTGTTCGTACAAGCGGCAATATTCGATGACTGCTTCCTGCGGAATGGTCCCGTCGATGGTGAATACATTCTGCTTGTCAATATCTACTTGATTGAGCAACAGGTCGCAAAGTTGGGCGAAGCTGCTGCCTGCACCTTCCGTTACCAACGGATAGTATTCATACAGGTTGAAGATAATGACATTGCGGAAGCTCAGTCCTTCGTCCTTATGTCTGCGTACCAGTTCGGCATAGAGAGGGCGCAATGATGCGCCCGTGCCTGCCCCGATTACACAGAATTTACCTTCGCGCTGGCGTTCCTGTATCTTTGCCGCAATTTCTTGGGCGATGTGGTGCACGCCTTCCTCCATGGTCTCATAGATGTCTGTAGGCACCTTTTCGCAGCGGGTCAGAACCGAACGCTCTACTGCATTTTCAGGTTTGTAATATTTCGGTGATACTCTGTTCAGAGATATCTGTGAACTCAGGTTGGTTCTCATAATGGTTATAAATTAGCTTTTTCTATATCCTTGAAATACTTGTAGGTGCCTACTTTCAGCTCGTCAGTGGCTGCTTCGTCACACACAATGATACCATGCTGGTGCATCTGCAGTGCACTGATGGTCCACATTTGGGTGATTCCGCCTTCTACGGCATGCTGCAAAGCACGGGCCTTGTTGTGGCCGTTGCAGATAATCATCACTTCTTTGGCCGAAAGCACGGTTCCTACACCTACAGTTAACGCAGTTTTAGGCACTTTGTTCACATCATTGTCAAAGAAACGTGAGTTGGCAATGATGGTGTCTGTAGTCAGTGTCTTGATGCGGGTGCGTGATGACAGGGATGAACCCGGTTCGTTGAAAGCGATGTGTCCGTCAGGACCTATGCCGCCCATAAACAGGTCGATACCGCCGATTGCCTCAATCTGCTTTTCGTAGTTGGCGCATTCGGCTTCCAGGTCTTCGGCATTTCCGTTCAGGATATGTACGTTTTCTTTTTTGATGTCGATATGGTTGAAGAAATTGTTCCACATGAAAGAGTGGTAGCTTTCGGGATGATCTTCGGGCAGTCCCACGTATTCATCCATATTGAAAGTCACTACGTTCTGGAAAGAAACTTTTCCTTGTTTGTTCAGTTCAATCAGTGCCTTGTACATGCCCAGCGGTGAAGATCCGGTGGGGCATCCCAGTACGAAAGGTTTTTCAGGTGTGGGGTTTGCTGCATTGATTCTGCTTGCTACATAGTTGGCTGCCCACTGTGACAGTGACTGATAATCCGGTTC
>JAUNIV010000108.1 GCA_030523385.1 Bacteroidales bacterium
GGGCTATCTTATGTTATCCGTCACTTCCGATTTTAAACATAGGAACTTATTTTATTCTAATATCCCAAGGTTCGATGTCATGTTTCAAATGAGTGCAATGCAACTCGGTCATGCAATTAAAGAGTATTTCTATATCTTCATTTTTTCTTGTGTCGATAATGCTTCCAGTTCCTGAGGCACTTTCATCCAATTCATATACAAGCGACCACTGGCTCCCGCTGTTACATTCAGTTTACGCAATACTTCTATTTCTGATGTGGACTATATATAGTGCCTTCACCGTTCAGCAGTCGCTGAACGGTTGATGAAGATATATTCATCTGCCTCTGAAGATATCTTCGGGCACCGTTCGGCGGCCGGTGAACGGTGAAGGCAGATAGATGCGGTAATATTTAAGATGGTTATGTGTGCAGCATATCAACTCACTCATCTTATCCGCGAAAGATGCTTCATGGTTCATCTACATTATTGACTAAAGAATATGCCAATAAAAAAGCCCTGATATTTCTATAAACATCAGGACCTTCTGCTGGAAACATTTCGGGAAGACACATCCCGAAATGTTATGACTTATACGCTAACTCTTTTTCTGATAAAGAACTTATATCTACACTTATTTCACAAAGCTATATTGACCATTCGTGATGCTGTCCACACTGAGGCTCTTATAAACGAGCGTAAAGCCGCCACCTACTGTCTGATACTTGTCTTCCTCATACAAGAAAGCAATTTCGCCGTCTGCACTCTGAACCATCGTAGAATAAGCCGAAGGCAATTCAGTCACCTGATAACGGCCATCCCAATCTTTGGCAAAATCGGCAGCAGTGTCATAATCGGAAGCATCGGCCAGCTCCTTGTAATAGATACCTACATTGGTGCGTTGCGGACCAAACGGAAGAGACTGCAAAGCAAGGTGCATCTTCTTGCTGTCGCTGTTTCTTACCACCGAAAGAACCATGATTTCACCGTTGCAAGAGTTTTCTATAGCGGTCACTCCGTTGTTTTCTGCACCCGAGAAAGCACATTCACCCCAGCTTCCTTCAGCCTTGTCGGCATCGGTAAACTTGAAGATGTTATACATGCGTCCGCCATTGGTGCGTGAGCTGAGCAGCAAAGAGCCGTCCGGCAGTTCTTCGGTCTTGGGTTCGTCGCCGTTCTTCGGAATGCCCGGCACATTGACATCTCCCAAGATGTTCCAGTTGTATCCGAAGTCATCAGAATAAACCACAAAATTGCAGAAATTATTGTCCTTATCACGGGCCAGCATACTGGCATACAAGCGATAGTAGTCTCCTACCTTCGTTCTGTGGCTCTGGAAGATGCGTCCCGAACCTATAAACATGGACTGGATGGGACCTACAGCCGAGTTGTCGAGCGGCACATAGAACTGGTCGGTTATAATCTGAGGTTCGCCCCAAGTGTGTCCGCCGTCTTCGCTATGAAGGATAGCTACCTGATTGGGGATGTCACGGGTGGAACGGAAAAACACTTGATGTCCGGCCACGCATACCAAAAGCACACGGTCACTCTCACGGTCGGCAATCAAGGCAGGGTCACCATAGCCGGCTGTGAGCGACAGGTTCGGATTCTCGTCCACCATCTTACCATCACCTTCTATGATAGTGAAAATATCTCCCCACGTACGTCCGTTATCTTCGCTGATACGCCCGTGAAGGTCCACACGTCCGAAACCGATGTCGGCACGGCAATGACGATAGTCGGCTACTGCCAGCAGATTGCCTTTCGAGGTCATGGTAATGGCCGGAATGCGGTAAGGAATCGCTTCGGTAGTCAGTGTAGGGAATACATCAAACGGTTCTTTGGGTTCTACTACGGAGTTTTTGGCCTGCTGTCCGCAACTAATCAGACTGCCCGTCAAAAGCAAGGACATGGCAAGCATACTGATGGATTTCTTCATGGTGCTTTTCATTAATAGTTTGTAATATTTTTATTTATGCTGCAAAAATAAACAATATATTTGGAAATATAGCATTAGAATCGAAAAATATTAAAAATATTATCCTACAAACCACCAAACTTTATTATAATTTCCCTTTCTGTATGTCGCATGCTATGAGATGCACGTTTAAAAAGTATTATTTTTTATCCGCGTCGCGCAACTTATAGAATACAAAAACCGGATTGGCATCTTCGGAAAGCGACAGCAAGGCTTCGGGAACAGTGACCTCGGGCTGTTCGGCGTAAAGACTCAATTCATAAGGAGTGATGACTTGTACCAGACAATCACCCTCCATGCGTCCCCATAACGGGAAGCCCATTACGCTACGGGTACCCAACATGCCTAAAAGCAGATTGGCATCCGACAAAGCATGAAGGTCGGCCGGTTGTCGGCAAGATTCCGTCAGCACTTCTCCCGTCTGCTTATCCAACGAAACCACCGTATGCCCATCTTTATAACGGCAACGGAAATAGTAGCGTCGAGGGGTTTCAAACAAATCGGAAACAACGATGTCACGATAAGCCCCTAAATCGCGAAGGCTATAGAAGTTCGTGGCATCCAACGAATACTCCATTTCCTTATCCGAATTCTCCAGACGCAAGATGCATGCCGGAAGTATTTGTCTGCCTTTCATGCGGAAAACGGTATCATTGGCACCCGACTTCATTAATATGGAGTTATCCCAAGAGGAATAAGAAGCAGCCATACGCACTGTAAACCCGGCTTTATCGGCAGGCACCAAAGGCGAAGAAAAGTCATTCTTCACAACCACTGTATCTCCCTGCTGAGTGAATATGCCCAGGCCAAAGCTGCCCTGGCTGAAAGGCAAGTAAGGAAAAGCAATGGCTCCCCAACATTCGTCGGCAAGCTTCCTGCGGAATATGGCTTGACAGGGATGTTCTGTTTTCTGCACAAAAGTTCCTTCCAACGTATATTCCCATGTACCCGCAACCCCAGACAGATAAAGGCGGTCGCCTGCCTCATCTACTTGAATATCGGCCAACATATCACTGAACTCACCGGGTCCTTGTCCGAACGGAACAAGCGTGCGCAGGAAATGTCCTTGGCGGTCGAACAAGACAATGCGCTGTTCTTTTACGGGATACAAATAGATATAACGGCTCGTAACCGCATATCCTGCGACGCCATCCACCAAAGAAGCCGGGTCTTCTGTTGTTTCCAACAGAACATATTCTGCACTCTCCACTTCGTCTTCCAAGGAAAGCAGGGAAGGATTGTCAATCGCCATGCGGAGATCAGCCTCAAGTAAAGTTCCATCATAGGAACGGGAAGAATGACAAGCCACCAACAAAGGCAACAGGCATATCATTGCAATCTGCTTCATAAAGCTATCTTTGAATGTTACTATGTACAAAGATAGGGAAGCTCTCACAAACAGACATGCAAAAGAAAGAGGAAACATTGCGACAAAAAAAGCCCCTGACTTTCTGATAAATACATGCAGTCAGGGACTTCTTTTTACGACAAAAGAACTTTTTTTGAATCTATTTCAATTCGATTTTATCTTTCAAACGGGTGTCTATGCGCTTGCCAAAGGCAGGACCGACATGCAATGAACGGGTCTTATAGACAGGTGCGGATATGCTGCGAGACCTCGGAGCAAAGTCTGTCTTACCTGCCTGTTCAAGAGCTGCATGCAACATGGTTTCATTTTCATCGCCTAATTGATAGCCATCCATTACATCATCCGACACTTCCACATCGGGCACCAAGCCATCGGGCATGCAGGGGTTCTCGCCATTCTTGTCTGCATAAAAGCTGACCATAACATAAATGCCCCAATTATCCAGCTCCTTCGGGGGATTCTTATAAACATCTTCGGACTCAAAGACAATCCCTGTGCAATACTTGCCATGAGAATTCGTACCAATCAGCTGTACATCCATGTAGGGCATCAATCCTATCAGCAGACCTTCTGAAGCTGAAGCCGTGCCGGAACTTATCAAGGCATATATTTTACTCAAACCGATGTTGGCATCTTGGGTATTGACCTCAAGATTATAAGAGGCCAGTTTGTGCTCTGTGGAAAAATAGGTATTCAAGTCTATATTCTTTTCCTTATAATATGCCATATATTCGTCATTCCATTGTTCAGTCTGATACACCTCTCCGGCACTTACTGCCGATTCGGGTGCCAACATGGAAGCCAACACACATTCCGTAAAGACATACCCACCTCCATTGTAACGCAAATCGAGAATCAGTTCGGTTATCCCCTCTTCCTTAAAGTTGCGACAAATATCGACCAACTTTTGAGCCGAAGCCAAATCGAAGCCGGTATATGCCAAATAGCCGACCTTCTTTCCTCCGCAATCGAAAACTTTAGGTTCAACAATGATAGGGTCTTCGTACATCTTGACTGCCGTCAGTTCTATGGGATCTTCTTTTAATGAAATCCCCCCTGTTTGCTGTTCCCCCATTCCCAAAGATATGGTGGGATTATACAAAGCATTCAAGTAATTATCATCGTTAATGTCCTGACCATCCAACTGCATGATGATGTCTCCCCGCTTGATGCCTGCCTTTGCAGCCGGACTGTCGGGATAAACATAACTCACTACAAAGAAATAATTGCCGGTATTAGTGAATGTACCAAGTGCCAAACTATATCCGAAAGTGGTTTCTACCCCTTCCAGACTGCTGGTCAGACTTTCCACATCATTAGTCAGCATAGTCCACTTATCCATTTCCTTACCATCTTTCTTATAGCGGATTTCTTTTACGGTGCTGATAGGGTCTTCATTGGTTTCGGGGTCCAGTTTGTTGATATCATTCGAGATTTCCTTGTTCCATACATATACTTCCGAAAGCATATCGGCCGCAAAGTAATTGGCATAATAAATCTCATCGGTAGTGGTCTGCCCACCGGGCGTAGGATCTCCGGGTGTGGGTTTATCTACCAATCCGCTGTCATCATCAGAACAACCCGTCCACCATGCGCTTAAAAAGCATAACAACAAAAGAAGGAAATAACTTTTTCTCATATCTTGTATGTTTTAATATTTAAATATAATAAGGAAGAAGAGCAGACTAAAGATCTATCGTCACCTCTACCGGACAATGGTCTGAACCGAATACATCGGTATGAATGGCCACTCCCTTCAGTTTGTCATTCAGTGAAGCTGAAGTCAGAAAGTAATCAATGCGCCAACCAGCATTCTTCTCTCTTGCCTTGAAACGATAAGACCACCAGGAATAAATGCCTTCTTGGTCGGGATAGAAATAGCGGAACGTATCGGTAAATCCTGCTTCTAACAGCGTGGTAAACTTCTGTCGTTCTTCGTCTGTAAAACCAGCGTTACGCCGATTGGTCTTAGGATTCTTCAGGTCTATTTCCTTATGAGCCACATTCAAGTCACCACATACCACAACCGGTTTCTTCTCATCCAACTGCTTCAGATAAGCACGGAAGTCGTCTTCCCACGTCATGCGGTAATCCAGACGACGAAGTTCATCTTGCGAGTTAGGGACATAGACCGTAACCAAATAGAAAGATTCCATTTCGAGGGTAATCACCCTACCTTCGTGGTCATGTTGGTCAATACCCAATCCATAAGATACCGACAGCGGCTCCAACCGGGAGAATATGGCCGTGCCCGAATAACCTTTCTTGTCGGCATAGTTCCAATAAGAACGATAACCTTCGAATTGCAAGTCCAACTGTCCTGCCTGCATCTTGGTTTCCTGCAAGCAGAAGAAATCGGCATCCAATCTTCGGAATACATCGGCAAAGCCTTTATCACAACAGGCACGCAAGCCATTCACGTTCCATGAGATGAATTTTAGCATACTCTTTCTTATTTTTTTAGTGTTCGATAAAACAAAAAGCACCCCGCTTCATTTTTGAAACAGAGTGCCTTGTCTTCATCAATAAAGGAAAAATCTTTTTTCTTATCACTGTGCTTCAGCAGGAGTCTCAGCTTGGTTAGCAGCCTCATCTGCTTGCGGAGCAGTAGCTTCATCGCTTGTCTGCGGAGCAGCAAAGCCCGACGGCGCATTCAATGGGTTGGTAGCACCTTCTTTTACTGCCTGTTCCATAATTACAGATGATTCTGTATGAGCAGTCGGCAACACATAAGCCGTAGCTACACTTACCACTACCATAAAAGCAGCCAAACCCCATGTCAGCTTCTCAATGAAATCGGTTGTCTTACGAACACCCATAATCTGATTGGAAGAAGCAAAACTGGAAGCCAATCCACCTCCCTTTGAGTTTTGAATCAATACAACGAAGCACATCAAAATAGCTGCAAGCACAATTAATCCAACAAATAATAAATACATTTTCTTTATTTTGATTTAGTGTTAATAATCAGTTTCTCCAAAAATCTAATTTGGTCTGCAAAGTAAGCGTTTTTTTTTGGATATTTCAAATTTAATTTTTTAATTATTTCAAGTGCTTTGGAATATCTTCGCTGTTTAACGTATATTTTGGCCAAAGTCTCCGTAAAATAACTCTCATCGTACTCTTCTTCCTCGTGCGTTTCGGGTTGTTCATCTGTTTCTTCCACCTCTACCGGCTGTTCCGTCTTTTTTACATCCAAAGAGACAGAGAACGGTTCTTCTTCCGCCTTTTCTATAAATTCGTCTATCAGATCCTGTCCTTTCATATTGTAATTGTCAATGGCAGAATCGGCCACTACAGTTTTTTGTTCTTCTTCGCGCAACAAATAGGAAGCATAATCCGTTGCCACATTGGCCGCAGGCAAATGCAATGCCGGTGCTTCCTCGCGAGGCACGGTAGAAAGAAAAGCATCTATCAAAGACAATGTGCGGTCCAACCCTTCTTTTCCTTCTTCGGCTTCTTTTTTCTCAGGGAAAGGAACAATCTTGAAACGGTCTCCTTCTATCAGATGAAACAACACACTACGGTCGGCTATATACAATGCCGCCCTACGCAACTCCTCACCAAAAGTTATATCGTGCAACAAGAACAGATTCTTCAGATACAACAATCTGGCCGTCTGAAAATAAGGATAGCGGGCAAGCAGCGTGCGCAACTCATACAAAGTTTCCCTGTTCAGCGATTCGGGATGGGTCAACCACTCATATAAATTCTGCTGGGTCATAAGAGAATCCGTTACCAGTTAGCCACTGTGGCATTGAAAATCTGATCGACTATTTCCTTAATCATCTGCGTAACCAATTCTTCCTGCACAGAGGTAAGCTGTTGGGTAGATTCATATTCACGGCTGGCAGAATATTGCTGTCCGTTGAAACTCTCCATCGGATTGGCCGAATTGACAAAGTTCACCTTCACAGTCATGCGCAGTTCCACCATATTCGAGTAACCGTCTGCACTGATGCCTTTATTCACGGCATCATAGTTTGTGATTTCGCCAGAT
>JAUNIV010000109.1 GCA_030523385.1 Bacteroidales bacterium
TTTTATCCGGAGTTCCTCTTGATTCTATAATCAAGGGGAACTTTTTTTATGTCCCAATAAATGAAAATACTCCTTTTGAAATATGTTTTGTAACATAATCTTAGTCTTTCTTTCCTTTTTTCCAGTATTTTCTGTAGAAAATATCCGATTAAATTCTTTTTCTTACTGTGATTTTTGTAACTTTGGAAATCCTTTGGGATGTTAGATTGGAAAGAAAGTGTTAAACTCAAAATATCTTCTAAGATTATGGAAAATAAAATTCAGGAGCTTACCGATAAGATTTATCGTGAAGGTGTGGAAAAAGGAAACGAAGAAGCACAACGACTTATCAGTGATGCTCGCGGAGAAGCCGCAAAAATTGTAGAGGATGCCCGTAAGGAAGCAGAAGCGATTATTGCGGCAGCTCGTAAGTCGGCAGCAGAAACAGCTGAAAACACCCAGTCGGAAATTAAATTGTTTGCCGGACAGGCAGTGAACGCACTGAAGTCGGAAATTACTACTTTATTATGCAATCAGGTAGTGAGCAAGGCTGTGAAAGACTTTGTGGAAGACAAGGAGTTTTTGAATAAATTTATTGTATCGTTGGCAACACAGTGGTCTGCCAATGAACCCATCGTTATTTCTACAGCGGACGCCGAAGGTTTGAAAAAGTATTTTGCATCGAAAGCAAAAGCACTGCTGGACAAGGGCGTGAAGATAGAGCAGGTGAGTGGAGTGAAAGCATTGTTTACCATCTCGCCTGCAGACGGCTCTTACAAGGTGAACTTCGGTGAAGAAGAATTTGAAAATTATTTCAAAGATTTCTTCCGTCCTCAATTAGTAGAAATGTTGTTTTAACGAGTGGTTATGACTAATTATTATTGCCTCGTAGCCGGTTTGCCAGACCTCTCGTTAGATGACGGCAAACTGAATTATACGGTGGTCAACTTTAAATCGGAACTGTATCCAGAATTGTCGGACAAGGATAAGCGATTGATTGACTTGTTCTATCTGAAGTTCGACAATGCTAATCTGCTGAAGCTCCTGAAAGATAAGGAAGCGGAAACGGCATCTGAAGGGAATTTCTCTTCGGAGGAACTGTTGGCGCTTGCAGCTTCCGTGCGCGAAGGTGATGCACTGGATAAAAAATACCCTTCTTATCTGTATGAATTTGTTGCGGCATATTTAGAACTTCCGGCCGAAGAACTGCACAGGGCGGAAGACATGCTGGCGGCCTATTACTACGCATACGCCATGAAATGCGGCAATGAATTTGTTTCTTCCTGGTTTGAATTTAATCTGAACATCAATAATATATTGGCTGCTTTGGCTGCACGGAAATACCGAATGGACGTGTCGCAGGTGGTGGTGGGTGATACGGAAGTATGCGAAATGGTACGCACTTCTAATGCCCGTGACTTCGGATTGACCGAAATGCTGGATTATTTTGAACCGTTGCTCCGTATAGCCGAAACGGAGGACCTGGTGGAAAGGGAAAAGAAGATAGATGTGCTGAAATGGAATTGGATGGAAGACGCTGTCTTCTTCAACTATTTTACGGTGGAGCGCATTTTCGTGTTCTTGCTGAGACTGGAAATGATAGGACGCTGGATAGCTATGGACAAGGAAAAGGGAAGCGAAATCTTCAGACAGATGATAGACAAGCTGAAAGGAGAGGTGGAGATTCCCGAAGAATTCAGAAAATAAACAGATTAAAGATATATGGCAACAAAAGGAACTGTTAGTGGCGTAATTGCCAATATGGTTACTCTTGCCGTTGACGGCCCGGTGGCACAGAATGAAATATGCTACATTCTTACCGGAGGAGACCGATTGATGGCAGAGGTTATCAAGGTGGTAGGCAGCAATGTGTATGTGCAGGTGTTTGAAAGTACACGTGGACTGAAGGTAGGTGCCGAAGCCGAATTTACAGGACACATGCTTGAGGTGACATTGGGACCCGGTATGTTGTCTAAGAACTATGACGGTCTGCAGAATGACCTCGACAAAATGGAAGGGGTGTTCTTGAAACGCGGACAATATACTTACCCGCTGGACAAGGAAAAGAAATGGCATTTCGTTCCGTTGGTCAAGGCGGGAGATGAAGTAGGGCCTTCGGCCTGGTTGGGACAGGTGGAAGAAAACCACCAGCCACTGAAAATCATGGTACCCTTCCAGTTGGGCGAAACTTATAAAGTGAAGTCTGTGGCTGCCGAAGGAGAATACACCATAGAAGACACTGTGGCCGTGCTGACGGACAAGGATGGGAAGGAAATTCCCGTAAACATGATTCAGAAGTGGCCCGTGAAGGTGGCTATGACCAATTATAAGGAAAAACCGCGTCCTTTCAAATTGCTCGAAACAGGTGTGCGCGTGATAGATACCGTAAACCCCATTGTGGAAGGAGGAACGGGATTCATCCCCGGCCCGTTCGGTACGGGAAAGACGGTGCTCCAGCATGCCATATCCAAGCAGGCCGAAGCAGACATCGTAATCATTGCAGCCTGCGGTGAGCGTGCCAACGAGGTAGTGGAAATCTTTACCGAGTTCCCCGAACTGGTGGACCCGCACACCGGACGTCAGCTGATGGAGCGTACCATCATCATCGCCAATACTTCAAACATGCCGGTGGCTGCCCGTGAAGCTTCCGTATATACAGCCATGACTATTTCGGAATACTATCGTGCTATGGGCTTGAAGGTGTTGCTGATGGCCGACTCTACTTCCCGTTGGGCACAGGCTTTGCGCGAGATGTCCAACCGTATGGAGGAATTGCCTGGCCCCGATGCTTTCCCGATGGATATTTCGGCCATCATCTCCAACTTCTACGGACGTGCGGGATATGTGCATCTGAACAATGGCGAGACGGGTTCCATCACTTTCATCGGTACCGTATCTCCGGCCGGTGGTAACTTGAAAGAGCCCGTGACCGAGAACACCAAGAAAGTGGCACGCTGCTTCTACGCTTTGGAGCAGGAACGTGCAGACCGCAAGCGTTATCCGGCTGTGAACCCCATCGATTCTTATTCCAAGTATCTGGAATATCCTGAATTCGAGGACTACATTGCCAAGCGCATCAACGGCGAATGGATAGGCAAGGTGAATGAGATAAAGACCCGCTTGCTGCGAGGCAAGGAGATTGCCGAACAGATAAACATTTTGGGTGACGACGGTGTGCCTGTAGAATATCACGTGACTTTCTGGAAATCAGAATTGATAGACTTCGTTATCCTGCAACAGGATGCCTTCGACGAAGTGGACTCCGTCACTCCGATGGAGCGTCAGGAAGACATCTTGAACATGGTAATCGACATCTGCCACACGGAATTCAAGTTCGACACTTTCCTTGAGGTAATGGAGTACTTCAAGAGAATGATTAATGTGTGCAAGCAGATGAACTATTCGAAGTACAAGTCCGAAAAGTACGATGAATTCAAGAAGCAGTTGCAGGATTTGGTTGCCGAGAGAAGCATTAATCAGTAATCGTAAACAGCTAAATTAAGTAAAAGAGATGGCAACAAAAGCATTTCAAAAGATATATACGAAGATTAGCCAGATAACCAAAGCTACCTGTTCGCTGAAAGCAACGGGAGTGGGGTATGACGAACTGGCTACGGTAGATGGCAAGCTGGCCCAGGTGGTAAAGATTATGGGCGACGAAGTGACTTTGCAGGTATTCGAAGGTACGGGCGGTATTCCTACCAATGCCGAAGTGGTGTTTTTGGGCAAGTCGCCCACGCTGAAGGTGAGCGAACAGCTGGCCGGACGCTTCTTCAATGCTTTCGGCGACCCCATTGACGGAGGACCGGAGATTGAAGGACAAGAAGTACCCATCGGCGGCCCTTCTGTGAACCCTGTGCGCCGCAAGCAGCCTTCGGAACTGATTGCTACCGGTATTGCAGGTATCGACTTGAACAATACGCTGGTGTCCGGACAGAAGATTCCCTTCTTTGCCGACCCCGACCAGCCGTTCAACCAGGTAATGGCCAACGTGGCCCTGCGTGCCGAGACCGACAAGATTATTTTGGGAGGTATGGGTATGACTAACGATGACTACCTGTATTTTAAGAACGTATTCTCCAATGCCGGTGCGCTCGACCGCATCATCAGCTTCGTGAACACCACGGAAAACCCGCCTGTAGAACGTTTGCTGATTCCCGACATGGCACTGACGGCTGCAGAATACTTCGCCGTGGAACACAACCAGAAAGTACTGGTGCTGCTCACCGATATGACCAGCTATGCCGACGCATTGGCCATTGTGTCCAACCGTATGGACCAGATTCCTTCTAAGGACTCCATGCCGGGTTCGCTCTATTCGGATTTGGCCAAGATTTACGAAAAGGCCGTGCAGTTCCCCTCCGGCGGTTCCATTACCATTATTGCGGTTACCACGCTGAGTGGAGGAGACATCACGCACGCCGTGCCCGATAACACCGGTTACATCACCGAAGGACAGTTGTTCTTGCGCCGTGACAGTGACATCGGTAAGGTAATTGTCGATCCGTTCCGCTCGCTGTCTCGTCTGAAACAGTTGGTGAGCGGCAAGAAGACACGTAAGGACCACCCGCAGGTGATGAATGCCGCCGTACGTCTGTATGCCGATGCCGCCAATGCCAAGACCAAGATGGAAAACGGTTTCGACCTGACCAACTACGACGAACGTACGCTGGCATTTGCCAAGGATTACGCCAACCAGTTGCTGGCCATCGACGTAAACCTCGACACCACGGAAATGCTCGACGTAACGTGGGGATTGTTCAGCAAATACTTTAAGCCGGAAGAAGTCAACATCAAGAAAGAACTGGTGGACGAACACTGGAAAAAGTAAAAACATAGACAGACATGGCAATAAAGTTTCAATATAACAAGACTTCGCTGCAGCAACTGGAGAAGCAACTCAAAATCCGCGTGCGCACGCTCCCCATCATCAAAAACAAGGAGAGCGCCCTGCGCATGGAGGTGAAGAAATGCAAGACCGAGGCGGCGGAGCTGGAAAATAAGCTTGAACAGGATATTCAGGCTTATGAAGCCATGTTCGCACTTTGGAATGAGTTTGACGCTACATTAATAAAAGTGAGTGACGTTCATTTGGGGGTAAGGAAAATTGCCGGCGTGCGCGTTCCCTATTTGGAGAATGTGGACTTCGACATCCGACCTTTCAGCCTTTTCAGCAGTCCCAAATGGTATGCCGACGGCATACACCTGCTGAAAGAACTGGCACAGACGGCCATTGAAAGGGAATTTATGCTGGCCAAACTGAACCTGTTGGAACATGCGCGTAAGAAAACCACTCAGAAAGTTAACCTTTTTGAGAAGGTGCAGATACCCGGATACCAGGATGCACTGCGTAAGATCAAACGATTCATGGAAGACGAGGAGAACCTCTCCAAGTCATCGCAGAAGATCCTGAAATCCATTCAAGAAAAGAGAAAGGAGGCAGAGGCATGATTACGAAAATGAAGAAGTTGACTTTCCTTATATATCATAAGGAATACGAATCGTTCCTGCAAAGCATCCGAGATTTAGGCGTGGTGCATATCGTCGAGAAGCAAAGCGGCGAGATGGACGAGCGGATGCAAGCCTGCATGCAGAAACGGACATTGTATAAGAATACGTTGGCAAACATGTTTGCCCTGGCCGACAAGCAGCCCGATGAAAGCATTCGGAAAGAACTTTCGGCCGATGCCCTGCTGGAGAACTACGAAGCCTTGCAGACGCAGGTGCAGGAACTGAAACAACAGCTTCCGGCATTAGACAAGAACATCGCGCAGATGGAAGTATGGGGCGACTTCGACTGGAAGTCTGTCAGCAGACTGGAGTCGGCGGGATGGCAAGTACGCTTTTATGTCTGCCAGGACAAGGAGTATGACGAAGCCTGGACAGACCAATACAATGCCATCATTGTGCAGACCGCAGGCAAGTACGTATATTTTGTAACGGTTACTCCCGGCTCTGCCGACATAGGCATAGAGCCTTTGCGCATGCCTTCCTACAGCCTTTCGGAGCTGAAGAAGCAAAAAGAGGAAACCGAAGCAGGCGTAGTGCGTGCCAACGAAGAGCTGAAAGCTTTCTGTCGGGCCAATTATCGCACGATGGAGCATTATAACACATTGCTTCAGAGCGACATTGACTTGCTGGAAGTGAAACTGAACAGCGAACAGATGGCCGAAGGGGCAGTGGTGTTGCTCGAAGGCTGGATTCCCGAAGAGAATGAAGCCGAAGTGAAAGCACTGTTGGAGAGCAGCGGCGTGTATTACGAGATAAGAAACGCCCGGATGGAAGACAATGCCCCCATCAAGCTGAAGAACAACGCCTTCACACGCATGTATGAAGTGCTGACCAAAATGTATGGCATGCCCGATTATGCCGAATTCGACCCTACGCCGCTGGTGGCACCTTTCTTCACCCTGTTCTTTGCCTTCTGTATGGGCGATGCAGGTTACGGAGTTGCCCTGATTCTGTTGGGCTTCTTCCTGAAGAAGAAATTGGGACCCTCACTGGCAGGCATGATGAACCTTGTGATAACATTGGGTATTGCCACGATGGTCTTCGGAGCCGTGTTGGGGACATTCTTCGGAGTGAGCCTGACGGATGTGGAGCTGCCCGACAGCGTCAAGCAGTTCATGGTGGTAGGCAAGATAGGCGATACGAGTTACGACAAGCAAATGTTGCTGGCATTGCTCATCGGCGTGGTACACATCTGCATAGCCATGACCGTGAAAGCCATCGGCTCTACCGTGCGCTACGGTTTCAAGGAATCTCTCAGCGCGTGGGGCTGGCTGTTGCTGGTCGTAGGATTTGTGTGCACAGGCGGATTGTCTTTCTTCGAACTCATTTCGGCAGACGTGTCTAAGTGGGCATTCATCGTGATTGGAGGCATTTCGGCCATCGGCATTTATTTGCTGAACAACATTCATCGGAACATACTCATCAACATAGGAGCCGGCGTGTGGGATACCTACAACATGGCTACCGGACTGATGGGCGACGTCTTGTCCTACATCCGTCTGTATGCATTGGGACTGGCCGGTGGTATGTTGGGCGGTGTGTTCAATCAGTTGGCCTTCATGGTAAACGATGCGGCAGGTCCGGCTTTGGGCTGGCTGTTCTGCGGACTGATTCTGATATTCGGCCATACGCTGAACATCGCCATGTCTTGTCTGAGCGCCTTCGTGCATCCGCTTCGTCTGACGTTTGTGGAATACTTCAAAAATTCGGGCTACGACGGCAAGGGTGTTGCCTACAAGCCCTTTACAGTGATTAAGAAATAAATAGAACAAAAGAAACAAATAAAAATTAAAACATTATGAATGAAATTTTAGGTTATCTCGGTTTGGGTC
>JAUNIV010000110.1:0-6523 GCA_030523385.1 Bacteroidales bacterium
TGTCAGTTGAACACAGTGGAAAAGATTCAGGTAGCCAAACAATTGGAGGCACTGGGAGTGGATGTGATTGAAGCCGGATTCCCTATTTCAAGTCCGGGAGACTTCAACTCGGTGATTGAAATTTCAAAAGCAGTGACATGGCCTACCATTTGTGCCTTGACACGTGCGGTGGAGAAAGATATTGATGTGGCAGCCGATGCCCTCCGCTTTGCCAAACACAAACGGATTCATACCGGAATAGGAACTTCAGAGTCTCATATCAAATATAAATTCAATTCTAACCGTGAGGAAATCATCGAACGTGCCGTAAGAGCAGTGAAATATGCACGCCGCTTTGTAGATGATGTGGAATTTTATGCCGAAGATGCCGGACGAACCGACAATGAATATCTGGCTCGCGTGGTAGAAGCTGTCATCAAGGCAGGAGCCACGGTGGTGAATATCCCCGATACTACCGGATATTGCTTGCCGGAAGAATACGGTGCCAAAATCAAATACCTGATGGAGCATGTGGATGGCATTGACAAGGCAGTGATTTCCACGCACTGTCACAATGATTTGGGAATGGCCACTGCCAATACCATCAGCGGTGTGCTGAATGGAGCGCGTCAGGTGGAAGTAACCATCAATGGCATAGGCGAACGTGCCGGTAATACCTCGCTGGAAGAAGTAGCCATGATTATCAAATGCCACAACGACATCAATATCCAGACCAATATCAATACACAGAAGATTTATCCTACCAGCCGCATGGTGTCCAGCTTGATGAACATGCCGGTGCAGCCCAACAAGGCCATCGTGGGACGCAATGCCTTTGCCCACTCATCGGGTATCCATCAGGATGGCGTGCTGAAGAATGTGCAGACTTACGAAATCATCGACCCGAAAGATGTGGGCATTGACGATAATGCCATCGTACTGACTGCCCGCAGCGGACGTGCCGCATTGAAGCATCGCCTGCACGTGTTGGGTGTGGACTTGGAACAAGACAAGTTGGATAAGGTATATGAAGATTTCCTGAAGCTGGCCGACAAGAAGAAGGACATCAGCGATGACGACATCATGGTGTTGGCCGGAGCCGACCGCAGCGTGAACAACCACATCAAGTTGGATTACCTGCAAGTGACCAGTGGAGTAGGAGTACGCTCCGTGGCCAGCCTCGGACTGAACATAGCCGGAGAGCATTTTGAAGCTGCCGCCAGCGGAAACGGCCCCGTGGATGCTGCCATCAAGGCATTGAAGAAGATAATCAACCGACAGATGACACTGAAAGAGTTTACCATCCAGGCCATCAGCAAGGGAAGCGATGACATGGGAAAGGTACACATGCAGGTGGAATACGACGGACAGATGTATTATGGTTTCGGAGCAAACACCGATATCATTGCCGCATCTGTAGAGGCATACATCGACTGTATCAATAAGTTTAAGAAATAAGGATAAAATAGTTCACAAAGATGAATACATTATTTGACAAGATTTGGGACGCCCACGTGGTGCAGAAAGTAGAGGACGGCCCCACACAACTTTATATCGACCGGCTGTATTGCCACGAAGTAACCAGTCCGCAGGCATTTGCCGGAATGCGGGCACGCGGACTGAAATGTTTCCGTCCGGACCATATCTATTGCATGCCCGACCATAACACGCCGACGCACGATCAGGACAAACCCATCGAAGACCCCGTATCGAAAGCACAGGTAGATACGTTGGCACAGAACGCGAAGGATTTCGGACTGACCCACTTCGGCATGATGGACAAGCGCAACGGAATCATCCACGTGGTAGGTCCGGAACGCGGACTCACCCTGCCGGGCATGACCATCGTGTGTGGCGACTCTCACACCTCCACCCACGGAGCCATGGGAGCTGTAGCCTTCGGTATCGGTACCAGCGAAGTGGAGATGGTGCTTGCTTCGCAATGTATTCTTCAGGCTCGTCCGAAGACCATGCGCATCACCATCGACGGAAAGTTGGGCAAGGGCGTGACTGCTAAGGATATGGCACTCTACATGATGTCTAAGATGACCACGAGCGGTGCCACAGGCTACTTTGTGGAATATGCCGGAGAAGCCGTGCGCAACCTGACGATGGAAGGCCGCCTGACGCTCTGCAACCTGAGTATCGAGATGGGTGCCCGTGGAGGTATGGTAGCCCCCGACGAAACCACTTTTGAATACATCAAAGGCCGCGAACATGCCCCGAAGGGCGAAGCATGGGACAAGGCTGTGGCCTACTGGCGCACGCTGCGGAGCGATGACGATGCCGTGTTCGACAAGGAAGTGCGTTACGATGCAGCCGACATACGCCCCATGATTACTTACGGAACCAACCCCGGCATGGGCATGGGCATTGATGAACGGATACCGGAATCGGATGGCACGGCCTCGTTCAGCAAGTCATTGGACTATATGGGATTCCGTCCCGGCGAGTCATTGTTGGGCAAGAAGATTGATTACGTTTTCTTAGGTGCCTGCACCAATGGCCGCATCGAAGACTTCCGCGCTTTTGCCTCATTGGTGAAGGGACGCCGCAAGGCAGAGCATGTGGTGGCATGGCTCGTGCCGGGCTCATGGATGGTCGATGCACAGATACGCGAAGAAGGACTGGACAAGGTGCTCGCCGAAGCCGGATTTGAAATCCGCCAGCCGGGATGCTCCGCCTGTCTTGCCATGAACGATGATAAGATTCCTGCCGGAAAATACTCCGTTTCTACCAGCAACCGTAACTTTGAAGGTCGTCAGGGACCGGGCGCACGCACGCTTCTGGCCAGTCCGCTCACGGCGGCTGCCGCTGCGGTGACGGGAGTCATTACCGACCCGCGCGAGCTGATGGCATAACCTCGCCGGCAAGACGAATCAATAAAAGAATTAAAGAAATAACGAAACATGAAACAGAAATTCAACATCATAACCAGTACCTGCGTGCCCCTTCCGCTGGAGAATGTGGACACCGACCAAATCATCCCCGCCCGATTCCTGAAGGCAACTACCCGCGAAGAGAAGTTCTTCGGCGACAATCTGTTCCGCGACTGGCGTTATCGTCCGGACGGTTCGCTCAATGAGGACTTCGTGCTCAACAACCCCACCTACGGAGGCGAAATCCTGGTGGCAGGCAAGAACTTCGGCTCCGGCTCCAGCCGCGAGCATGCCGCATGGGCCATTGCCGGATATGGTTTCCGCGTGGTGGTATCGAGCTTCTTTGCCGATATTCACAAGAACAACGAACTGAACAACTTCGTGCTTCCGGTAGTGGTGAGCGAAGCGTTCTTGAAGGAACTCTTCGATTCCATCTATGCCGATCCTAAGACCGAAGTGGAAGTGAACCTGCCGGAACAGACCATTACCAACAAGGCTACAGGCAAGAGCGAGCACTTTGAAATCAACGGCTATAAGAAACATTGCCTGATGAACGGTTTGGATGATATCGACTTCTTGGTAGAAAATAAGGATAAGATCGTGGCATGGGAGAACGCGTCAAAATAGAAATCATGGACACCACACTCCGCGATGGCGAACAGACCAGCGGAGTGTCTTTCGTGCCCCATGAAAAGCTGATGATAGCCCGACTTCTCCTCGAAGACCTGAAAGTCGATCGCCTTGAAGTGGCTTCCGCGCGGGTGTCCGAAGGAGAGTTTGAGGCAGTCCGGATGATATGCGACTGGGCCGCGCGGCGCAATATGCTCCAAAAGGTCGAAGTGTTGGGCTTTGTTGATGGGCATACTTCGGTCGATTGGATTCAGCGTGCCGGATGCCGGGTCATCAACCTCCTGTGCAAAGGCTCGCTGAAGCACTGCACGCAGCAGCTCAAGAAGTCGCCCGAAGAACACATCGAAGACATCATCCGCGTGGTGCACTATGCCGATGAGCAAGACATCGCCGTCAATGTCTATCTGGAGGACTGGAGCAACGGCATGAAGGATTCGCCCGAATATGTGTTCCAACTCATGGACGGACTGAAGGATACAAGCATCAAGCGCTACATGCTGCCCGACACGCTGGGCATACTCAATCCGCTGCAAGTCATCGAGTACATGCGCAAGATGAAGAAGCGCTATCCCGACACGCATTTCGACTTCCATGCCCACAACGACTACGACTTGGCCGTGAGCAATGTGCTGGCTGCCGTGCTGAGTGGCGTGAAGGGTCTGCATACCACCATCAACGGACTGGGCGAACGTGCCGGCAATGCTCCGTTGGCGAGTGTGCAAGCTATCTTGAAAGACCACTTCAACGCACTGACCAACATCGACGAGAGCCGCCTGAACGACGTAAGCCGTGTGGTAGAGTCTTATTCGGGCATCGTCATCCCCGCCAACAAGCCCATCGTGGGCGAGAATGTCTTTACGCAAGTGGCAGGAGTCCATGCCGACGGCGACAACAAGAACAACCTTTATTGCAACGACCTCCTTCCCGAACGCTTCGGGCGCAAGCGCGAGTATGCGTTGGGCAAGACCAGTGGCAAGGCCAACATCCGCAAGAACTTAGAGGATTTGGGATTGGAGCTCGACGAGGAGTCCATGCGCAAGGTGACGGAACGCATCATCGAGCTGGGCGACAAGAAAGAGCTGGTCACGCAAGAAGACCTTCCTTACATCGTGTCCGACGTGTTGAAGCACGGCGTATCGGATGACAAGGTGAAGCTGAAGAGTTACATCGTCAACTTGGCACACGGATTGAAGCCGATGGCTACGGTGAAGATTTCAATCAACGGGAAGGAGTTTGAAGAAAACTCCAGTGGCGACGGTCAGTACGACGCTTTCGTGCGTGCCTTGCGCAAGATATACAAGGTGACGCTCGGTCGCAAGTTCCCCATGCTCACCAACTACGCCGTGACCATCCCTCCCGGCGGACGTACCGATGCCTTTGTGCAGACAGTCATCACGTGGAGTTTTGAGGACAAAGTATTCCGCACCCGCGGCCTGGATGCCGACCAGACGGAAGCAGCCATCAAAGCCACGGTGAAGATGCTGAACATTATCGAACCCGGTTATGAACCCTAAATATAAACGAATATGAATCCCATCACTATCATGTCTCGTTTCTTTGAGAAACATCCCAACGCCTATTATTCATTAATCGTTGTGATACTCTTAGCCATGAACATCTTTTCCCGCTGGAGGAATGGTGACGACTGGATGGACAACTGGCTTTTTAGTGTGCTGAGTACTGCCATACTTTCCGTAGGTTTGATTTATGGCGATAAGCAACGCCGCAAGAAACAGGCGGAAAGACAGGAACGGGAGAGACGTTTGAGGGAGAAAGAACAAGCGGAAGAACAAGAATAAAGTAAGATATTAATATAAAAACGTAATAAGACAATGGATTTTAAAATTGCAGTTCTGGCCGGTGACGGTATCGGCCCTGAGATTTCCGTACAAGGCGTGGACGTGATGAACGCCGTATGCGAGAAGTTTGGTCACAAAGTGACTTATGAATACGCCATCTGCGGTGCAGATGCCATAGACAAGGTGGGCGACCCCTTCCCCGAAGCTACATACGAGGCTTGCAAGCGTGCGGATGCCGTGCTCTTCTCTGCCGTAGGCGACCCGAAGTTCGACAATAACCCCACTGCTAAGGTACGCCCCGAACAGGGCTTGCTCGCCATGCGCAAGAAGTTGGGTCTGTTTGCCAACATCCGTCCCGTGCAGACTTTCAAATGCTTGGTGCACAAGTCTCCGCTGCGTGCCGAACTGGTGCAGGATGCCGACTTCATCTGCATCCGCGAGCTGACCGGAGGTATGTATTTCGGTGAGAAATACCAGGATAACGACAAGGCGTATGACACCAACATGTACACCCGTCCCGAAATAGAGCGCATCCTGAAGGTGGGCTTCGAATATGCCATGAAGCGCCGCAAGCACCTCACGGTGGTAGATAAGGCCAACGTGCTTGCTTCCAGCCGCCTGTGGCGTCAGATTGCACAAGAGATGGCTCCCCAATATCCCGAAGTGCAGACAGACTACATGTATGTGGACAACGCTGCCATGCGCATGATACAAGAACCCACGTTCTTCGATGTGATGGTGACAGAAAACACCTTTGGCGACATCCTTACTGACGAAGGTTCGGTAATCAGCGGCTCTATGGGCTTGCTTCCTTCCGCCTCTACGGGCGAGAGCACACCGGTGTTCGAACCCATCCACGGCTCATGGCCGCAGGCTAAGGGACTGAACATTGCCAACCCGCTGGCACAGATTCTGTCCGTAGCCATGCTGTTTGAATATTTCGACTTGAAGGAAGAAGGCGCATTGATTCGTCGCGCTGTCGATGCTTCATTGGATGCCAACGTGCGCACTCCCGAAATACAGGTAGAGGGCGGCGAGAAGTACGGCACGAAGGAAGTCGGTGCTTGGATTGTAGATTACATCCGTAAGGCATAATATCTCTTATTTATCATCTTTCACTGCATGAATGCCTTGTGCAGTGAAAGATGATTTCATGCTTTGATGTCTGTTTTTTCACGGTATCAAATCCTATTTTTGACCGTATCAAAAAAGTTTTTTAAAGGGCAAAAAATTTTT
>JAUNIV010000110.1:6533-7279 GCA_030523385.1 Bacteroidales bacterium
AGGCATCAAATCTGATGCTTCATACCGTGACGTATTCAGCCCTTTATCTTCTGCTTGTAAAGCTCGCCTCTCGCCAATATTTCCTTCACGAAGCTATAGGTTTCCACTCCGCGGAAATATCCGTTCTTACATACCGGATCGTTGAAATATTCTTCGTTGCTTTTCAGCAGGATGTATTTATCTACGCTTCCTTCCCAGGTGTATTTGTCCTTGCCATATTTCTCTGCCAGGGCCATGGCGTCCAACACGTGGCCTATGCCGGCATTGTAGGCAGCCAATATGAACTTCACCCGCTCTTCGGGATTCGTCACCGACTGGAATGAACGCGCGGTGGCGGCAATGTACTTCACGGCTGCCTTGATGCTTTCTTCCGGATTCTGCTCCATGCCGGGCGGAACTCCCATGGCGCGTGCGGTGCGGGGCATGAGTTGCATCAGCCCTTTGGCACCAGCCCATGAAACGGCGGTAGTGTCGAAGTTAGATTCCGTATAGGCCAGTGAAGCCAGCAGTCGCCAGTCCCAATCTATCTCCGGAGCGTATTTCTTGAACAGATGGTCGAAGTGTGAAATCTTTCCGTCCTTGACGGAGAGAATGGCACCGTGTGGCGTGTGCTTGCTTATCTCGAAGTAACGCTTGCTACTGGCCTGATAGGCAGGCGAGGTCATGTTCTCGCGGTGCCATTGGGTAGCGGCTTCGGCCAATAGGGGAGAGGTCTTGCGCACTGCCCACGAGGCACGCTGGTCGAA
>JAUNIV010000111.1 GCA_030523385.1 Bacteroidales bacterium
GATGATTCATGTCCGGGTCATACATGGGACTGGCAGAGAAACGGATGGACCAGCCGTTGGGAAGCTCCGAAGAGAAGGGCAGACCGGAACCACCACCCGTCTTGTCGCCAATGACGGTGACTTTGGGAAGCTGCTTCATCTTGCCCACAAAATCGTTGGTGGCGCTGTATGAACGGCGGTTGGTCAGTACCGCCACCTGCTTCTGCCACCTGACGCGGTCGGTCGAAGGCTCCAGATAGACGGGCTGAGGGGTGGAGAAGTCGTTGTGTCCCGGACCCGTTTTGTGCGACATGTAGCCCGTCAGTACCTTTTCGTTGGTGAAGCGGGCAGCCAGTTTTTCGGCGGTGGTGAGATTGCCGCCCGAATTGTTGCGCACGTCCAATATCAGGCCGTCACACACGGCAAGCCTGCTCAGAATCTCGTCTAAGTTGCCCTCGCCGATGGCCGACTGGAAGCTGCCGCAATAAATGTAGGCAATGTTATCCTCGAATATCTGGTAGGTCAGACCCGAAGACAGGGCATAGTCTTTCCCTAAATAGACTCGCTGGATGCTGTCGCTGAAGTTGGACGGATAGCTGTCGAACCATTCGCGATATTGCGAGTATTCCCATTTGGTGGAAAGATTGACGTGTCCGTCACGCAGTTCTCTCAGCATATCGGCCAACACCTCGAACAGTTGTTCATTGTTCATGCTGGGCGAGATGCGCTGTGCGTATTCGGTGTGAATCTTGTCCCAATCCAATCCGTATTCCTGTTTTTTGTATTCCAAGAAGCAATACTTCTGGTCGATGATTTGCCACAATGCCTCGAAGTTGCCTTCGGGGGTGTTGTCATACACGTCCTCCGTGATGCACGAGGTGAGGGGCAGGAGCGAGGCCAGCAGCAAGGCGATGATGCAGTGGGTTATTCTTTTCATATCAGTTTATCAGTAGGGGCTTACGCCGGAGGGCATGGCCACTTTGTTTTTACCTTTTAATAAATAGAAGTTCTTTACGAAGCCCAATATGAAGGCGTGTGACCAGGTGTGGCTTTTCAGATGATTCACCTGGGCCTGCTGGATGTCGCACACGTAGCCGAAACGCATGTTGACCGAACGGATGGGAAAGTCCAGCGTAAGGAACTGGCGTAGCGAAGGCTGGTTGTGCAGCGAGGTGAAGAGCACGTTCTTCCCGCCGTGCTTCAGGCTGAATATTTCGTAGTAAGACTGTCCATACTCGGGCGAGAACATAATGCCCATAAGTGGCAGGTTGGCTTGATAGCGTGCCACTAAAGGATAATTCCCGATGCGGAAACGGTAGATCACCATGCCCGAAGCCGCCAGATTGGCGTAGGCTTTGGCTTGGGCCGGGTTGTTGGAGTTGCGCAGGTTATAGACGAAGCCTCCGTTGATGTCCAGCAGCGGGCCGGCCAGTGTCTTCAGTTTTTCCGACAGGCGGAACTGGTAGTGCAGGGCATAGTTCCAGTTCACCAGTCCGGCCATCTCGCTGCCTGTCCCTGCCCGGTTCTCGGTCAGCGACAGGTGTCCTTGGAACAGACTTTGAACAGACACGCGGCCGTCCATCAGCTTGGTCATGCGCATGCTTTCGCGCAAGATGCGCACCTCCGGTCCGGTGTACTCGGCGGGCGAAAGATAAGTGTCCAGAATGTTGGTGAACCCTACGCCGTAGAGCGTAGCCCGCATCACGTAGCGGTTGGCCTGCAAGCTGTCCTCCTGCGCCTGCATTGGCAGGGCAAGGAGAAGCAGCAGCCATGTTATCAGTTTCTTCATGAGTTTAGAATAGTTTCATCTGACCGGTTATTTCGTCTATGATGTCGCTCTCGCTTTTACCGTGGTCGGGGTCTTCTATCACGGGCGTTTCTTCTTCGGGAGTTTGCTCTTCGGCTGTCTCCTCTTCGGGGAACCGCAGCGGCTCCAGTTCCTTGACGGACTCTACGCTGAACGTAGTGATTCGCTTGCCCCTTGCCTTGTAGCTCTTCACCCCGATGAATGTTTCCACGTCTATCTCCAATGGCTCGCGGAAAGCATCGTGTCCGCCGAAGGTCACCTGTATGCGTGGATAGACGGTGCTGGTGAGCAGGATGGCGCGGCTGTCTTTGTTTTCGCCCAAATAGTTGAGCTTGCGCGAGGACGATTCGAAGGTGAACCGTTTCAAATACGGATAACCTTGGTCGGCATCAAAGAGGGCAGCAGACCACACCTTGCCCGGCTCGAACTTCTCGATGACCTGTATGCCGGGGTCGTAGTGGTTGTTCAGGTCGAAGTTGGTGGTATAAAATTCGCCGTTCTCGTGTACCACCAATATCAGGTCTTCACTCTGGAACTCGCCCAAATATTCCCCGCGTTCGTCGTAGTTCAGTCTGAACACATCGCGGTCGAACCACACTTTGCGTCCGCCCAATGTGGAGCCTCCCCGGTGCTTTAGGGCTATCTTGTGTACGTCGAACTTCGTCAGGATGTTGCCCATAGACTGCCGTCCCTTGATGTTGATGTCGCTGAAATCCTTTTCGAGCACTATCTTCTTGATGCGCGGATTGGGCTTCAGCGTAATCTTTATCACTTCGGCCTCGCCGTTGGGGTTGGCCGTGAAATAGACGATGCGCGAACCCGGATTGCCTTGGGTCACGTCATACTCGCGGTCGCGGGTGATAGAGGTGATGTTGAAACGCTTGATGAAGTGGAAACCATCCTTGCCGTCGCGATACACCACATTGTATATGGTACGCTTGTCGTTCTTCTTGAATATGTTGACATAGAGAATGTTTTTGCCCACAAACATCTTGTCGGCCACGCGCACCACCTTGTACTTTCCGTCCTTATAGAATATCACCACGTCGTCTATGTCCGAACAGTTGGCCACAAATTCGTCTTTCTTCAGCGATGTGCCTATGAACCCTTCTTCGCGGTTGATGTAGAGCTTTTCGTTGGCTTCCACCACTTTGGCTGCTTCTATGGTGTCGAAGTTGCGCAGCTCCGTGCGGCGCGGGTAGCGGCTGCCGTATTTCTCTTTCAGCGTGTTATACCAGTCGATGGTGTAATCCACGATGTGGGCCAGATGATTGTCGATTTCCGCTATCTGTTCTTTGATGCGGGCTATGTACTCATCCGCCTTGTCCTTGTTGAACTTCAGGATGCGTGCCATCTTGATGTCCAACAGCTTCAGGATGTCTTCTTTCGTCACCTCGCGCACAAACTGCGGATAGAAGGGCGTGAGCCGTTCGTCGATGAACTCGCAGGCGGCATCGGTGTTTTCGGATTGCTCGAAGCGCACTTCCTTGTAGATGCGTTCTTCGATGAATATCTTCTCTAACGAGGCAAAGTGCAGCGTCTCCAACAATTCTCCGCGCTGTATCTCCAGTTCGCGCCGGAGCAATGCCAGCGTATTGTCGGCCGACTTCCGCAGCACGGCGCTTACCGTGAGGAAGTGGGGCTTCTTCGCATCAATGACGCAGCAGTTGGGCGAGATGCTCACCTCGCAGTCCGTGAAGGCATAAAGCGCATCCAGCGTCTTGTCCGACGATACGCCCGGAGCTAAGTGTACCAATATCTCCACCTTTTCCGACGTAAGGTCCTCCACCTTGCGTATCTTTATCTTGCCCTTCTCGCTGGCTTTCACTATGGAGTCGCACACACCGGGCACCGTCTTGCCGAAAGGCACTTCGGTGATGGCCAGTGTCTTGTTGTCTAATTTGGTGATTTTTGCTCTCACTTTCACCACGCCGCCGCGTTCGCCGTCGTTGTAGCGTGACACGTCGATGGAGCCACCCGTCTGGAAGTCGGGGAAAAGCTTGAAGTCTTCACCGCGCAGGTAGGCTATGGAAGCATCGCAAAGTTCATTGAAGTTGTGAGGCAGAATCTTCGACGAAAGTCCCACGGCAATACCTTCCACTCCCTGAGCGAGCAGGAGCGGGAATTTCACGGGCAGCGTGATGGGCTCTTTGTTGCGTCCGTCGTAAGACGATTGCCATTCGGTGGTCTTCGGATTGAACACTACGTCCAGTGCGAACTTGGAAAGGCGTGCCTCGATATAACGCGGTGCGGCGGCTCCGTCGCCCGTCAGGATGTTTCCCCAGTTTCCCTGGCAGTCTATCAGCAGGTCTTTCTGTCCCAACTGCACCAATGCATCGCCGATGGAGGCATCGCCGTGCGGATGGAACTGCATGGTATGTCCCACGATGTTGGCCACTTTGTTGTATCGCCCGTCGTCCAGCCTCTTCATGCTGTGGAGGATGCGTCGCTGCACGGGCTTCAGCCCGTCGTTGAGGTGGGGCACGGCACGTTCGAGGATTACGTACGAAGCATAATCCAAAAACCAGTTCTGATACATGCCGCTCAACTGATATTTCACGCCTGCATCCTTCATGTCGGCCGGCTTGTAGTCCGAGTGTTCGCTGCCCGAAGCCGGCAAATTTTCATCGTTCTGCTCTTCTTTTTCAATGAAATCGTCGCTCATATATATTTAAATTCCTTAATGTTCTGATGATATGATGGCAAAAATACGATTTTTCCCGAAAAAAATCATTTACTTTGCACATTATTTCGTCCTTATTAAAGGTTAAGTACAGGAAAAGACAACTAAAGTGTAAGAATAAACAGATAAGAAAATGGCACAAGAAGATGTTTTTAAGAAATTAGTTTCGCATTGCAAAGAGTATGGTTTTGTGTTTCCGTCGAGCGATATCTACGACGGACTGGGCGCCGTGTATGATTACGGACAGATGGGAGTGGAGTTGAAAAACAACATCAAGCAATATTGGTGGCAGAGCATGGTGCTGCTGCACGAGAATATTGTGGGAATCGACTCGGCCATCTTTATGCACCCCACTATCTGGAAGGCTTCCGGACACGTGGATGCGTTCAACGACCCGCTGATAGACAACCGCGACTCTAAGAAACGCTATCGTGCCGACGTGCTGATAGAAGACCAGCTGGCCAAATACGATGAAAAGATAAACAAGGAAGTGGCAAAGGCTGCCAAGCGTTTTGGCGACTCCTTCGACGAAGCACAGTTCCGCAGTACCAATGCCCGCGTGCTGGAGCATCAGGCTAAGCGTGACGCCCTGCACGAACGCTTTGCCAAGGCTCTGAACGACAATGACCTGGCCGAACTCCGCCAGATTATCCTGGATGAAGAAATCGTTTGTCCCATCTCGGGCACCAAGAACTGGACCGAAGTGCGTCAGTTCAACCTGATGTTTACCACCGAAATGGGTTCTACGGCCGATGGCTCCATGAAGATTTACCTTCGTCCCGAAACGGCACAGGGTATCTTCGTGAACTACCTGAACGTGCAGAAGACCGGACGTATGAAGATTCCTTTCGGTATCGCCCAGATAGGTAAGGCATTCCGCAATGAAATCGTGGCCCGCCAGTTCATCTTCCGCATGCGCGAGTTCGAGCAGATGGAAATGCAGTTCTTCGTAAAGCCGGGCACCGAACTGGATTGGTTCAAGAAATGGAAGGAAATCCGCCTGAAGTGGCACAAGGCTTTGGGATTCGGCGATGACCACTACCGTTATCACGATCACGACAAGCTGGCCCACTATGCCAATGCCGCTACCGACATCGAGTTCCTGATGCCTTTCGGCTTCAAGGAAGTGGAAGGTATCCACAGCCGCACCAACTTCGACTTGAGCCAGCACGAGAAATATTCGGGCAAGAGCATCAAATACTTCGACCCCGAACTGAACGAAAGCTACACGCCGTATGTCATCGAGACTTCCATCGGTGTGGACCGTATGTTCCTGAGCGTGATGAGTGCCGCCTATACGGAAGAGAAGTTGGAAAACGGCGAAAGCCGCGTGGTATTGAAGTTGCCTGCTGCATTGGCTCCCGTGAAGTTGGCAGTCATGCCGTTGGTAAAGAAAGACGGTCTGCCCGAAAAGGCCCGCGAGATTATGGACGACTTGAAGTTCCACTTCCACTGCCAGTACGACGAGAAGGACAGCATCGGCAAGCGTTACCGCCGTCAGGATGCCATCGGTACTCCCTATTGCATCACCGTGGATCATCAGACACTGGAAGACAACTGCGTGACGCTGCGTAATCGCGATACCATGCAGCAAGAGCGCGTAGCCATCTCCGAACTGAACAACATCATAGCCGACAAGGTGAGCATCACCAGTTTGCTGAAGACATTGCAATAACAATATCTATACCTTATATATATAATATGAATAAAAGTATTCTTTGGCTGTTGGGTCTGTTGCTGGCTGTTTCTTTTGCCACGATTTCGTGCAGCGAAACAGATGGTACGGTAGACCAGTATGCCGATTGGGAAGAGCGCAACCAGCATTACATAGACTCCATTGCCACGGTGGCTGAGGCTAATCAAGGCGATGAGGTGGGGCAGTGGAGGATTATCCGTTCCTACAAGCTTCCGCCGTTGGCTATGACCGAGACAGGCAATGTGAGTGACAATGTGTATTGCAAGATTCTTGCCAAAGGAGAAGGTACGGTTTCTCCATTGTTTACCGACACTGCAGGTGTACACTATCGCGGGAAATTTATAGATGGTTCGGTCTTTAGTCAGAGCTATCAAGGTGAATTGGATTTGAATTTTGCCGTGCCTTCCTATTCTCCCAGTCTGGATGAATATGGCAATGTGAGTGATTTTGTGGTTGGACCTAAGACGGCAACCATGCAAATGCATGTGGGTGACAGATGGGAAATATACATTCCATACCAATTGGGATACGGAGAAAGCGGCAATGAATCTATTCGGGGATATTCTACCTTGATATTTGATTGGTATCTAGTTGATATCATTCCTCTGAAGAGCAATGAAAGAAGCATCTCCGAGGCTTCGGAAGATGAAGAGAACTGATTATTTAGAAAAATAATATTAGAAGAAAGGGTATCAGAAGTGTTTGGCTTTTGATACCCTTTCTTATCTGTTGCAGTCTGTATCCGTCCCTTGTCGTTGTGGGTGAGTATTTAAAAAAAGAACGAAAACCTATGGGTATATCGTTTGAAAAGGCTTATTGTGTAGCTTGATCTTTAAAAAAAGGACAAAAATAGTAAAAATAGACCTTGCACGCTCTGCTTAAAATATCTTATTTTGCATGCGAAAAATTGTAAGAATATAAATTAAATAGCATGAAAAAATATGTAAAGTTCCTCTTGGGACTATTGGTTGCAGGCTGGTGGTCGGCCTCTTGTTCGTCAGACCACGATGATATTCCGTCCGGAGTTTCGGGCAAAGGTGGTGTCCGCATAGGACTGAGTACGGAGACTGGGTTTAGTTCGCGTGCGGTGGATGAAAGCG
>JAUNIV010000112.1 GCA_030523385.1 Bacteroidales bacterium
CCGTGCGTCGGCTGTCCAGCAGAACAGGTGGCGCGAGAGTTTCAGCATGTTGTATGTGCAACAAGTCTCGCCCGTATATCCTGACAAATGTTCGGACAGATGCTTTGGATCGAAATAGTGCTCTTTGTCACTGCTGCATCCGGGGGCAAACGTGTGATGCTCTATCATCGTACGCCAGAAAAAGTCGGAGAGTTTGCGGCTCTCTTCGCTTCCGTTTATCTCGTAGTTCCGGGTTTCGGCAATTACTTTTGGAATGAACGTATTGGTATGTTTGGTTCCTAAGTCCTCCTTCCCTTGTTTCAACGGGTCGATCACATCGTTGTGGTAGAAATATTCAGCCAACCAGCGATACTCTTCCTTGCCGGTAATGGCATAAAGGTTATAGAACGATTCGTTGATGCCGCCAAATTCATTTCGTATCATCCGGCAGCGTGTTTCTTCGCTTTGCGGACGCAGTTTGGCGTATGCCCAATCGCCCATCTTTGTCACAATTTCCAGAGCCTGTGTATTGTCGGCATAGAGGTATTGGTCTATCAAGCCGGAGAAGAGTTTGTGCAACGTGTACCACGGTGCCCATACGCCCGTGCCGCGCAGATTCCGGTTGATCAGCTCTTCGGGGAAGGCACTGAGATAACCGTTGCTTAGTGTTGCTTGCACTTCAGCCAGTCCGTTAACCAGACTGTCGCCTTTCAGCTTGAATATCTCACTGCCTGTGGCTGCATACATCAGTCCATAAGCCGAAAGCAGGTGCCCGGTGGTATGTCCGCGCAATTCGCAATCCAATGATTCCCATCCTCCTAACTTTTTAACTGTCATATATCCGCCTTCGCGTCCGGCATAGATTCCGGCATGGGTACGGAAACTATGTAGCAGACGGTTCGCATCCAGTGATACCATCCAGGCTGAATCGCGTAGCAGGTTGTCACGGAAACGGCTCGGAAGCAGGCGAACATCTTTCAAGTCAAAGCTTTCTGCTTGTAGTGGAACGATGCTTCCTTTCTTTATCTTCCCATTGTGTTGTCCGGGATAAACAGATTGGGCAGATAGTGCTCCTGCCATTAATAGACCTATCGTGAGGAAAGTCATTTTTTTCATGTTCCTATGTTTTTATTTGAATACCACTCCTTCCACATGTTCACCTATGAAGATGCGTGCCATATCGCCGGTCTTATACCATTTGGGCTTGCCGGGCATATCGTCAGAAATCAGTTCACCATTGATGCGGAGATTCTCGAAGCGGACATTCTTGATGGTTCGTTCCTCATTGTATCCGATGATATGCGACATTTCGGCATGAGTGCCATTGTAAGTGATGTTCTTGAATAATATGTTTTCAATGCCGCGTCCCGGTGCTCCGCAATACTTTTGGTTAAAGCAAACGCGAAGGTTTACCAACTGCCCGCGTCCTATGTCTTCGATGCGGATATTTTCGAAACGCACGTTGCGCACCCAATTATTGTCACCTGCATTGATGGCAAGGCATCCTTGATAATCGGTTTGTATTTCCCTTTGGTCTAAAATATCAATGTTCGTATAGCTTATGTCTTCTATCACATCGCAATTTGCCACATCGCCGTGCAGCCCGATAAAGATAGGATGTGCCACATCTGCCCAAAGTGTGGAGTTTTGCATGGAGATGTTCCGGCATCCTCCCGAAAAGCCTTTGCGGGTGGCATACACTGTCGTGCAGTCGTCCGATGTGCGGCAGAACACACCGTCGTAGTGTACGTTGTTGCTGGCAAACACATTCATGCCGTCGCCCCATCCGTAGGAACTGATGGCTTTGACATTGCTTACGGTCACGCTGTCCGAACCACCCACGGGACATTGGGTTGTAATAAATCCATCCAGTTCCACACGCTGTGAGTTCATGACATAGACCCCTTCACCGCGTCCGGCAGGATGCACGATGCCGCGTCCTTGTATCTTTACGTCCGTTGCATCCTTTATATGAAGGCTTCCTATGACACGGGCACCTCCCGCAATATAGACCCGTTTGCCCGAAGGGATGCGGAGCGTATCGCCCGGTAGCCGGTGTACACCGGGAGCGAAATATATCAGGTCTTTTTCTTTTGTCAGTTTTTTAAGACTCATACCCGGTTTCAGTGGATTATTCTCGTCTATCGGGTTGGCAAAGAGATGCAGGTTATGGAAAATGTCTCCGTTTATTTCTACCGAAAGGTTACGAGGACGGTCAAGACAGAAGATCAATTTGTCCTTCTCTGTGCGAAACTTGATATCGTAAGACAACGGCCGGATACGTGCTTCGCGGATAGCACCGCTGTGGGAGGTTACTTCTATTTCTACTTCGCCCGAAAAATCAAAATAAGCCAACGATGCCAGCTCCACATGATGGGAGGCATTTCTCACTTCGTCCACTTTTACGGCGTATGTATCTACCTGTTGCCATTCGCCTTCTTTCTGACGTACTTTGACGGTAAAGTCGTTTTTCAGCTCCACTCCTTCAGGGGCGGGATAGGTAACCAGCCGGTCTTGGGCATCGGCACTGCACCAGGCACACAGTAGAATATATGCTGCAAAAACAATTTTTTTCATTTGCATTGTTATTCAATCATTAAAGTTATATTATTTCTTTGTGACAATCCAGTCGTTACGTTAGGTATATCGGGCGGAAAACTTTTCCGCCCGATAATATGGATGAAACAAAATCAGAAAGCAGATGCTTAATATCCCGGATTCTGCAACAATGCCGGATTCAACTGTATCTGTGACAGAGGTATCGGAGTCAGATAGTGATGACGCTGCATGTTGACTTGCGAGGCCGGAGCCACAATACAAGCTTCAGAACCATCCGGCAATACTTCCGTCCCGTAAGTGGCACTTGCCACATCAGACCAGCATTTCTTTTCATCATCACCTAATTTATAGGAGAAATTGACGATTTGAGTGTCACTGCCATCGGCATTCTTGATGACTTGTCCCAACAGATTATGTTTGAACTCTGTTTCTGCAATGCCCCAACGCATTAAATCATAGCCACGCTGGTTTTCACATATCAGTTCGATGGCACGCTCGTTGCGAATTAGTTGCAGAATAGTCATCTCGCCGGACTTGCCAGTATTGGCTGCATAATTTGCATTGGCTTGCGTTACGGAAGCATTGCTGATAGGAGCAGAACCGGCCCGGCGGTGCAGAAGGTTGATTGACTTGTCCAAATCGGCATCGGAGATGGCTCCGTCACCCAATTCGCACTTTGCTTCGGCATAAATCAGATATACTTCGGCCAGGCGAAGCACTGGATAATTGTATGCTTCATCGGTGTCGTTATATCCTTTGCGTTCAGAGGTCATTTTGCGCATGGCATATCCTGTCGGGCCTGTGCTGGTTATTTCGGGATAGAACAATAAAGCACTTTCGGGGAAATCGAATGTCGTTACATAATCGGCTTGCGCATAAGTGCTTTTGTCTGCACCGCGTACACCCATCACATAATAAGTATTTCCGGGAATCAATACCTGTGAAGTCAAGCGGCTGTCACGATTGTCATAAAGGTTAAGCATTTGGTCGAAGCCCTTGAAATCTTTGGAGTAGAAGTAGGGGAGGCCATCGCTTGCACAGGGAACGGTCAGCATCCATTTCAAGCCCAAACCTCCTGCCGGAGTCGATTCGGTCACGCCATACGTATGTGTAATGTTTTTGGCAATTTTGTTGCTGACAGGGTCATGAGCCACTTGAAGGATAAATTCCCGGTTCTTGTCTTTGGTATATCCCATCGGGTTTGTGTTTTCATCCTCCAGATTGAACAAATACCAATATGCAATACTTTCATAAGGAGTCCCTTCGGCATTCCACAGTTCATATTTATCGGAATTCATGACAGACTCGGCCAGTGAAGCTGCTTCGGTCAGCATGGACTCTACCGAAGGATAGCCGGTCGGTTTGGCGGAACCGGCACCTGAAGTAGTACCATCACCGTCTGTTGTATTCTGTACATACTTTTCCCATGTACCTTCGAACAGCAACACACGTGCCTTGAATGCTTGTGCGCCTTGTTTAGTCACATGGCCGTCGTAAGCCGATTCTTCGGGCAATCCGTTGATGGCATCTGAGAGATCGGCGAGGATTTGTGCTACAACTTCGTAACGGC
Source organism: Bacteroidales bacterium (assembly GCA_030523385.1). Taxonomy (GTDB): domain Bacteria; phylum Bacteroidota; class Bacteroidia; order Bacteroidales; family Bacteroidaceae; genus Phocaeicola. The sequence goes on from JAUNIV010000112.1 coordinate 4,109, forward strand.
TGTTGCGAGCTGCATATAGTTCTTCGGAACCGGTAGAGAGTGTGTGGGTAATGACAGGTACACCGCCAAAACGCTGCAACAACCAAAAGTATTGATAGGCACGGAAGAACTTGGCGGTAGATACAGAGGCTGTAATGTCTTCTGAGCCTGTATAGTCATCCGCTTTTTCTATAACTACGTTACATTTGCGTATCTTGGCATAGCAAAGTGACCAGTAGGTGTCGCTTTGGCCGGCAGCCAATGTGCCCAATGCGGCTTCACTATAGCCATTGCCCATGTCTGTATTGCTGTCCCATGTGTTATAAATGGAGTGTGTATAATCGGTGTCGTTCACTTTTTCTTTCACATCCTTGAATCCATAGAAACTATAAGTACTGTTGGCGGCGGCTTCAAATTGAGCGGCTGTCTGATAATAATTGGCTTCGGTTTGTGTATCCGTCGGATCTAAATTCAAGAAATAATCTGAACAAGATGTGGAAGCCAGTAACAAAGCGGCACTTGCTGCGTATATGTATTTTTTCATAATCTTCAAAGTTTTAATCATTATTGTTTAGAATGTCACATCCAGGCCAAAAGTCCAACTGCGGTTGAATGGCAATGATGTACGTGATGCCGTACTCTTTTCTGGGTCGTATCCGTCTTTCACACCAGTAAACTCGCATACATTGTCACCCGAAAAATAAAGTCTGATTTTTTCGAGGTTCCATTTCTGAAGCAATGATTTGGGCAGGGTGTATCCCACCGTAATATTCTTCAGACGTGCATACCAGGCATTCTGTATGGAAGAGTCGTTGTTGTTCATGTTCCAGTTGTTCTTGTTGTTCTCCAAAGAGAGACGTGCATAATCGGCATTCTGGTTGTCCCATGTCCATGTGTCGAGTTGGGTAGTCAGGATGTTGTTGTAGTTACGGTAGAAAGCACACATGTTCATGCCTGCATTGCTGCCCCATCCGCCACGAATGATATAACGTTGTCCTACGCCTTGCCAGAACATGGAGAAATCGAAGTTTTTCCATTTGGCACCGGTTGTCAGTGAGAAAGTATAATGCGGGTCTGTATCTCCATAGTAATAAACATCTCCCGAACCTGTATTTCCTTTACCGTCTGTCGTATCATTGGCAGGATCAAGTATTAATATCTTCTTGCGGTCACCCGGACGCAGATGTAGCTTTTCATTTGATTCGGGCACTAAACCTAAAGCGTTGCCACCCGTGCAATTGGCATATTGTTTATAGTATTCGGCAATTTCTTCGTAAGAGGTGAAATAACCGTCGGTCTTGTAAACGAAAAGTGAATTCAACGGATAACTTTCGCGCACTTCCACCATACCGGCTGTCCATACGTCCGTACCGCTATATTCCGTTACCATGGATTTGGCATCCGATATGGAAGCACTGATCCAGTAGTCCACATTTCCGGCTTTGTCATTCCAGTTCAAAGCCAATTCCCAACCTTTTACGCGCAGCTTGGCACTGTTGGTGGCAGGAGCTGTGGCACCCAATACATCGGGATAATGCAGGGCGACCAACATGCCGTCGTTTGTCTTGCGGTACCAGTCGAAGCTTCCGCTCAGACGGTTGCCCAACACAGCGAAGTCCAAACCCACATTCAGGTTGTGCAGTTTCTCCCACGAACGCGAATAGTCGGTCATGCTGCCTAAATAGGCTGTACCTGCCAGTCCGCTATTGAAGAAGTAAGTACCCGTTGTATTCATGGTAGCCAGGTAGTCATAGTTTCCTAAGCTGGTTACGGCACCACCTGTCACACCATACGAAGCACGTAGTTTCAGATTGTCTAACCATTTGGCATTTTGTTTCACGAAATTCTCTTCCGAAACTCTCCATCCGATGCTTCCTGCCCCGAAGTTACTCCAACGGTAATCCGGATGAAATTTGGATGTTCCGTCACGACGGCCCAACAACTCAATCATATATTTGCCGGCGTAGTCGTAATTGGCACGTCCAATGTAGGATACATATCCATTCTGGTTAGAACCACCGGTAATACTCTGGTTGGCGGGAGCGGAGGAGGCCGTATTCAGGTCATGCAAGCCATCATATAACAAATTTGTACGTTTGGCGGTTACATTCTTGTAGGTGTTCCGTTCGGCATTGGCTCCCACCATGATTGCTACGTTATGGGCTTCGCCGAAAGTGTGGTGATAATTCAGCTGAAGCAAATAGTTCTCGTAGAATGTCCGCTGAATACGTTCCTCTACGTAGGTGTTGTTTCCTTGGTTCACTACGACTTTGTTGCTGCCATCCCAATAACCTACGTTATAAGAAGTCTTGGTTCCCGTCTGTACATTGTTGTTTTTAATGAATGCCCACGAGCCGGTGACATCGAAATCCTTAGAAATCTTTGCGGTCAGTGTGTTGGAGTAGCGGAATGTTTCGAACTCTTGATTCTTTGTTCCTGCTCCTTGCATGGCAGCCAATGGCGAACGTCCGTTGACGTAATAATCATAGTATTCGCCCGACGGGGTATAGGCAGGGCCGGCAGGACAGTCATACATACCGGAATTCGTACCGTCAAGACCGTCACGAGGTCCTTCCACGTATCGGTTGTTATAGGAGATGTTTGTATTCAGAGTCAACCAGCTTGTCAGGTCAAAATCCACATTGCTACGGGCTGAATACTTCTTTGCACCATCATACACGGCAGTAATAACAGAACGGTCGTTGGCATATCCCAATGAAACCATCCAACGTGCGCGTTCGCTGGAGCCTTGTACACTTAAATTGTGTTGGGTGGAAAGCGTGGTACCGTAAATCAAGTCCAGCCAGTTGTTGGAAGCAAAGTGATGCAACACGCCACTGGAATCCGTCCAATCGAAATCTTGGTTCTCGGCCATCTTATCGATCAACCAATAATCTTCCCGTCCGTTTGTCGTCCATCCGGCGTTGGAATGGGCGGCTTTGCCGTCTTGTTCCAAAGTCGTGAACCACCATTGTCCGTTCCAATAGCGTTGGGTAATCACTTCTCCGCCCTTGCCGTCCGACTGCACGTAGTCCTGGTAAGTGGCATCTACCATGGCGTTGGCCCATGTCTTCATGTCTGCCAAAGGAATCTGGTTGGCGGGGGTATTGGCAGTCAGCATACCGTTGTAGCTCACTCTGATTTTGTCTCCTTTCTTGCCTTTCTTGG
>JAUNIV010000113.1 GCA_030523385.1 Bacteroidales bacterium
AATGCATTATAACAGTTATCCATTTCAACCAGCATGTTATCCATACCATAATTTACGACAGGACAAACTACTATTATAGGTTCAAACCTAGGATGAGTAGCCATTAACTGATAAAGAGAATCATATTTCCACACAGACTCATGGATTGCAAAGAAAGCGACCTTCAATCTTCTTTTATTCTTCAGCTTTCTAAGAATCTTGGCATATTTATGTGGTTGAGACTTTATCAGATACCACTCATAAAGTCCTTGTACTGTATTTCCTAAAAATCGTCTAATACTTCTCAACAGAATAATTAAACGAATGGGTAGATTCTTCTTTAAGTAATCCTTTAATGTTATATAGATATCCATCACCTTTAGATAGAGTATAGATTAATAGAATCCAAATATAAATTACTAATATCTTTTATCAATAAGTCAAGCTTCATTTCTTCAAAGATTATACCCCTATTAATTTATCTTTTCCACGCATATATCTTCATAGCCCCACGAAGATATATTCATCGCCCAACGCATATATCTTCATTGGGCCTCGCATATATCTTCTTCCGAAAGCGGAGTCGGGCCGCCTTTTTCGACTTGGTTCGTTACATTATTGTTCATGCTCTGAACGGTTCCCCGGCCTATGCTGATTTGAGAAATGAAACCGCTGTTGTTGTTTATATAAATATTGGTGACGTTGACTTTTTCCTCTACCTTATTATTATAGTTCGTTTTCCTTCGGGCAAAGATGACATGCAGAAAGAAAATGAATATGCCCATGGAGAGGGAATGCCCCCTTTCCAAAGCATAGAAACTGTTTACCACCCACGGAAGCGTAGAAGACAGCCAGCAGAAGCCGGATGGACACATACACAGACCGGGACGCTTCACAAACCGCCTGAAGGATCGCTTCGTAACTGCCTTCATCGTTTCCACTTATTCTGTTCCAACATCTTATTGATCTGTTCGCGGACATTGTTGACGGAGTTACCTTGAGTGAAATTAACCGCAAAAGGCATCAAGGTCTCTATAAACTCTTTCTTTACCACTACATAGCGGTCAATGCCGGACACATCGTCCAGGAAAGCTACAACCTTGAAGGCCAAATCACGTGCTGACCTTATCTGTAAAAGCTGTTCCATCACGGCGGCCCGACGATTGCCATCGGGCAGATAGACGGCAAGAGCTTGTTCTTGCGGAGAACCCGGCAAACGAGAAGCCAAAGTTTCCTCGGAACGGTGAGACCGATCCGGTTGACCATTGAACACTAAAGTCACATCATTACCAGTGTTATACTGGTATATGGTACCCAAATTATTGAGTTGGCTTATAGTCTTATCTTCCATTGTTTAACTTGTTTTCCGAATGTTTTTCCGTATGAAACCGAACGACACCAAACAGAAACCGAACAGATTTCAAACGATTCCGAACCCGCTTTCAAAAGGGATTCCGGCGTTATACCTTTGCACCGTCAGTCAGAGAGACAGACACTCCCAAGCGTCAGGACATGACAATCCGGGAGGTTGAGAAACCGACGCGCGTTGATTAAATATATTGTTTTACCTTTTAAATTTTTAAATGTATGATTAATTATTCTGTTTACTTGCATGCGAACCCGATGGACGAAACTGCTTCACCGAAAGCATACGCCAAAGCACAGGTCTCCGAAGTGATGTCGTTTCCCAAATTTGTGAAACACATTGCCGATCACAACGGGGTTTACACCCGAGGTACGGTGAAAGGTGTCATATCCGACATGTGCGAATGCCTCGTGGAAATGCTGCTTGAGGGGAAAAAGGTGCAACTGGGCGAACTGGGAAATTTCTGGATATCCCTGAATTCGACAGGTGCAGACAGCCTCACGAAGTTTACCGCACAAAACATTACGGCCGTAAACCTGGTGTTTACACCGGGAGAGGACTTTGAGAATCTTCGTTCCAAAGCTACATTCAACCCCGTAAGCAGCCGCATAGTACAAGCTGCTACCCTGAAAGCTGAAAAGTCTGGAGAGGGCACGGTGGACTTGAATGCCATCAAAGGCAAGACTCCCGCAGACAATAACAGGGATGCAGAGGGGCAAGATTAATGCTCGATGAATATATGTGAATATGAAATTGCTTATTATCATTTTCTTAAAAACAAAAAGTATGAGAATCAAGTGGAAAAACGTAATCCTCTACGTAGTGCGTGTCATCGAATTGTTACTCACCGGCGCTGCCGGTGGGGCAGTGTCCGGAAACCTTTAGAAACATGCGAAAAATTACCCTAATCATCGTACACTGTTCTGCCAACAAAGAGGGCAGCAGGCTAAGGTGCAGCGACATTGACAGATACCACCGCTCGCTCGGCTGGAAAGGCTGCGGATATCATTATGTGATTCCCACAGACGGAACCATCGAAACCGGAAGGGCGGAAGAAGTTGTCGGCGCACATTGCAAGAACCACAACCGTTATTCCATCGGGGTATGCTACATCGGAGGACTGGCCTCCGACGGGAAAACTCCCAAGGATACGAGAACCACACAGCAGAAAGAGGCACTGAAGAAGTTACTCAAAGAACTTCATGACAGATATCCGGAAGCACTGGTGGTAGGACATCGGGATTTGGAGCCGCGTAAGGCTTGTCCGTGTCTGGATGTCGTTTCCGAATTCGCTGAATTGAAATCCTGATAAATATCGGTCTGACAAGAACACCACAGAATGGTATGCTGCCCCAAAGGCAGTATGCCTCTGTGGTGAAATCAGTTCTCCATGACTTCAAGCAGCTCCAACGGCATTTCCACTTTAGCATAACCCAAAATGTGTATGCCGAGCACAAGACTGGTGCTGCCACTCGGTTCGCGCAGGATATTGCCTTCCAAGCCTTTCAGTCGACCTCCCTTCACACGCACTCTCACCCCTACATACAGACGGCGCGGGTCGATAGTGACAGGTGTTTCGGCATCGCCCACCATCCGCTGGAGATTCAGCATCTGATGCTCGGGGATGAAAGCAAAAGGATACATGCCAAAAGCATCCGTTTGTCCGGCAGGATCTTTCATGAAGTGCTTGATGAAAACGGCATGTATCTTAATGGCTTTACGGGTATCTTCCGTACAACGGATGAAAAGGAACGTAGGAATAAGAATGCGGTCTACTTTTTTACGGCGGCCGTTACGCCAAATGCGAAGTTCTTTTTGAGACGGCACGTATGTTTCAAAGTCCAGCGTTTTCTTCCCTTCAATGGTAAACAGTTCTTCCAACTTCCGGCAACAGGACTTCTCGGTATTATGGGCGACAATGGCAATAAACCATCGTTTTCCATCCGATTCGGCCGCTTTTACCTGCCCGTCCGGCACGCCTACGGCGACAGCAAACGACATATCGTCTGCCGGAAGCGACTGCGGAAGTTGTGTTGTAGTTTCCACCGGTTCAATGTTTAATCAGCAATATCTGCCGACAAAGGTACGAAATAATTTTATTATAAGAGAGGCAGTATTATAAAAAGAGAGGTTTCATCGAAAAGATTTCTAATTATTTATTACCTTAAAGATAAGAGCATGCGAAAAAAGAACAGGCTACAAAAAAGGGTGTGCCATGAAAATGTTGACACACCCTTTTTCCTTTTTATCATTAATCCGAGAAATCAGAATTCTGCATTGCGCGGCGTACGCGGGAACGGAATGACATCGCGGATATTGGCCATACCGGTCACAAACAGCAGCAGACGCTCGAATCCAAGGCCGAAACCGGAGTGAGGACAAGTACCGAACTTGCGAGTATCGAGATACCACCACATGTCTTTCATCGGGATGTTCAGTTCCTGAATGCGGGTAAGCAGCTTGTCATAGTCGGCTTCACGCTCGGAGCCACCGATGATTTCGCCAATCTTCGGGAACAGTACGTCCATGGCGCGAACGGTCTTTCCGTCTTCGTTCTGCTTCATGTAGAAGGCTTTGATTTCCTTCGGATAGTCGGTCAGGATAACCGGACGCTTGAAGTGGTCTTCCACCAAATAGCGTTCGTGTTCGGATGCCAAATCGACGCCCCAATATACAGGGAACTCGAACTTATGGCCTTTGGCTACGGCTTCTTCCAGTATCTTGATACCTTCCGTATAAGGCAGACGGACGAAGGTTTCCTTCAAGACGCCCTGCAGACGCTCTATCAGGCCTTTGTCGAACATGTCGTTCAGGAACTTCACATCGTCATAGCAGTTATCAAGTGCCCATTGCACGCAATATTTGATGAACTCCTCGGCCAAATCCATGTTGTCGGTGATGTCATTGAATGCCACTTCCGGCTCAATCATCCAGAACTCTGCCAAATGGCGCGGCGTGTTGGAGTTCTCGGCACGGAACGTAGGACCGAAGGTGTAGATGGCTCCCAATGCCGTGGCTGCCAGTTCACCCTCCAACTGTCCGGACACTGTCAGGCTGGCCTGCTTGCCGAAGAAGTCGTCGTCATAGATAATGGAACCGTTCTCGTCCTTCTTCAAGTCGTAGAGGTTCTTCGTAGTCACCTGGAACATCTGTCCGGCTCCTTCGCAATCGGAAGCCGTGATGATGGGGGTATGGAAATAGAAGAAACCGCGTTCGTGGAAGAACTTGTGGATGGCGATAGCCATGTTGTGACGGATGCGGAACACTGCACCGAAGGTGTTAGTACGCGGACGCAGGTGGGCAATCTCGCGAAGGAATTCCATGGTGTGGCCTTTCTTCTGCAAGGGGTAAGTGTTGTCACATGTGCCCAATACTTCTATCTCGCGTGCCTGAATCTCGGCTGCCTGGCCCGAACCGATGGATTCGGCCAGCTCACCGTTCACACTGAGGCATGCGCCGGTGGTAATCTGCTTCAGCACTTCTTCATTGAAGTTGGCCAAATCGACTACAATCTGCACATTATTTATTGTAGAACCGTCATTCAAGGCGATAAAGCTCACCTGTTTGCTACCACGGCGGGTACGTACCCAACCTTTTACATTGACCATGGCGCCGAAGTCGCGACGCTTCAGGAGGTCAACAATCTTTGTTCTACTAATCTTTTCCATTGTATTTTGTCTGATTAATCCTTAATTATTTTCATTATTCGAAAGAGCCCATACGGAGCACGTTTACTTCCTGTTCGGTCAGGTAACGCCAGTCGCCGCGGCGCAGTCCCTTCTTGGTAAGTCCGGCGAAATATACGCGGTCCAGCTTGGTTACTTTGTAGCCCAATGACTCGAAGATACGGCGCACGATGCGGTTCTTTCCGGAGTGGATTTCGATACCTACCTGAGACTTGTCTGTATCTGAAGCATAGCTGATGGCATCGGCATGAATTTCTCCATCGTCGAGTGTTATGCCGGCTGCAATCTGGTCCAAATCGGCTTTTGTCACATTCTTGTCGCAATATACATGATAGATTTTCTTCTTCAGGTATTTGGGATGGGTCAGCTTGGAAGCCAAATCGCCGTCATTGGTCAGCAGCAACACTCCGGTGGTGTTGCGGTCCAGACGTCCTACGGGATAGATACGTTCCTTGCAGGCACCTTTCACAAGATCCATCACGGTCTTGCGTTCCTGCGGGTCGTCAGAAGTGGTTACACAATCTTTCGGTTTGTTCAGCAGAATGTAGGTCTTGCGCTCGATGCTCACAGGCTGGTCGTGGAACTTCACTTCGTCCGTGCGCTTGATTTTCGTACCCAGTTCGGTGATTACCACACCGTTTACGCTTACCACACCTGCGGTGATAAATTCGTCGGCCTCTCTACGAGAGCATACACCGGCATTGGCCAGGAACTTGTTCAAGCGGATGGGTTCGTTCGGATCGGTCAGAATGTCCTTATACTCAATCTGCTTCTTCATGCTGTACTTGGCATTCGGGTTATAATCGCCTGTGCGCGGACGCTGCGGACGGTTGTAGTTGTTGCCGCCTTGATTGTAGCCTCCTGTGCGCGGACGCTGCGGACGGTTATAGTTGCTGCCACCCTGGTTGTAGCCGCCTGTACGCGGACGCGGAGTATAGGCACGCTGTTCGCCACCTTCACCATTGTTCGGAGTAAAGCGCGGACGCGGAGTATAAGCGCGTTGTTCGCCACCCTCGCGGTTATAGTTGTTGGTACGCGGACGCGGAGTGTAAGCACGCTGCTCTCCGCTTCCCTGATAACCGTTTGTGCGCGGACGCGGAGTATAAGCGCGTTGTTCGCCGCCTTCGCGGTTATAATTGTTTATGCGCGGGCGCGGTGTGTAGGAACGCTGCTCACCACCTTCGCCGTTCGGGTTGAAGCGCGGACGCTGCGGACGGTCACTATTGCCATAACGGTTGTATGACGGACGCTCACCGTTATTATAAGAAGAGCGGTAAGGGCGGTCACCACCTTCGCGGTTGTAGCTGTTGGTACGCGGGCGATAGGTACGCTGCTCACCGTCGTTGTTATATCTGTTGTAATTGTTGTCTCTGTTATAAGACTTGTAACCGCCATCACGGCTTACTCTTTGGTTTTCTTCATTTGCAGTGCCTTCTTGTCTGCTTTCGTTTTCTGTACTCATAGTTTCCTAATTTAATTTATTGTATAACGCCCTCTCGGGCTTTTGGGATTAATTTTCTAACTAAATAAAATTTAAATTCCTGTATAGTTGTGCGGCGTGATAGCGCGCAGTTCTTTCTTGATTTCTTCGCTGACGTTTAAGGTTTCGATAAATTCTTTGATGGATGCTTCCGTGATGGCCTGGTTGGTACGGGTCAGTGCCTTCAGGGCTTCATACGGATGCGGATAGGCTTCGCGGCGCAAGATGGTCTGTATGGCCTCAGCCACCACGCTCCAGCAGTTGTCCAAATCCTCGTATATCTTATGTTCATTCAGCAGGAGCTTGCGCAGTCCCTTCAATGAACTTTGGATGGCAATGATGACATGGCCGAAAGGCACACCTACATTGCGCAACACGGTAGAGTCCGTAAGGTCACGCTGCAAACGAGATACGGGCAGTTTGGACGACAGATGCTCCAAAATGGCATTGGCCACGCCCAAGTTTCCTTCGGCATTCTCGAAGTCGATGGGGTTCACCTTGTGCGGCATGGCACTGGAACCTACCTCGCCTGCCTTGATTTTCTGCTTGAAGTATTCCATCGAAATGTACTGCCAGAAGTCGCGGTTCATGTCAATCATAATGGTATTGATGCGCTTCATGGCATCGAAGATAGCTCCCAAGTTGTCGTAGTTAGATATTTGGGTAGTGTATTCTTCGCGTTCCAGTCCCAACTTCTCAGCCACGAACTTATTGCCGAATGCTT
>JAUNIV010000114.1:0-3642 GCA_030523385.1 Bacteroidales bacterium
ACATTTGTTTATTTTTAATATTGGAATCAGAGAGCCAACTACTGATTCGCATTACATACAGGTAGTTGTTTGCCACTGCCATTTCTTCGGGATTGGGGCCTACGGCTATGGTGGCGTCGATGGCGAGGCTGGTGGTATCAATGCGCGATACACAACCGTCATACATGGACACGAATACCTTTCCTCCGGCTGCCACGATGTCGCGCGGACCCACTCCTTGTGCTTCTGTCGGCACTATCTGCTTGATGGATTCGGCGGTAGTCTTGTCCACCACTTCGATGACATTGGATTCATAGACGGCGATGTACATTTTCGAGCCATATACGACGGCATCCTGCGGTGTTCCGCCCAAACTTCTGCCGTTTACGCTCATGAACAGTTTGTTTGTCACCTCTCCTTTGTCGAAGTCAATGAACGAAAGCGAACCGTTGATGTTGCCATAGAAATTGCCTGCATTGGTCACATACAATCCGTTCTTGCTTTCCACTTGTATCTCTTCGGGAATGTCATTCTCATTGTCGTCACATGCATAAAACAGCGGCATGGCACTTAAAAGTGCTGTTGCGAAGAATAAATGTTTGAATCTCATGTTTTGTTTGTTTAAAAATTAATACTACAAGTCAATTTATAGGATCTGCCCGGCATCGGGTAGCTTTTCACTATTTCATATTGTTTGTTTCCTAAGTTTATGATGTCTCCTCTCAGGCTATATGTCAGTTTCTTTACTTTCAGGCTGCGATACACCGACAGTCCGTATTCCATATAGCCCGGTATCCGGTTTTCGGGACTGTTTTCGGAGGCCACATAGCGTTTGCTTGCGCCTGTGGCGTGAAAAGACAGGTTTAAGAAAGGGTTCTCAAAAGCCAAAGAAGCTCCGGCGCTATGGCGTGGCGTATAGGCTATCTGATGTTTGTAGTAAACCACTTCCTTGTCGGTCTTGTCCACCGCATGCTGATAGGTATAATTGCCTGCGAAGATGAGGGAATACGAGTCTCTTATTTCGATGGAGCTGTTGATGTTGGCATCCACTCCCCATATATCCACTTTCCCTAAGTTTATCATATTCCAAATGAACATGTTGTAGGGCATTGCCACGATTTTGTCTTTTACTTTATTATAATATCCGTCCAGTGTCAGGCTGAAGGCTGTCCTTTGCTGTCCGGCCGTGGTCTGGCAGGTGATTCCGATGTTGTATTGCTGTGCCTTTTCGGGACGGAGGTCACGGCTTCCCATCCGGTCGAAGTAGTTTTCGGAGAAAGTGGCCACTCTGAATATATCTTTGTAGGAGGCACGCAGATAGAAATGCCTGTCTGCCCATGGTTTGTAAGAGACCGAAAGCGAAGGAGACAATTTCTGATGATTCTTTGCTCCGTCTCCCGTCTTTGCCCCGTTGAGGTAAACGGAAGCGAGCAACAGGGCGACTGCCGTCACGGAGGAGGACTGATAACGCAGCGTGGCTGTCTGTAGGATGGAATGCCGGTAAGGACTGGTGTTGTAGGGCGTATTGGCATTCAGATTGTTGTAGATGTAGTCTGCCGCATACGCCATATTCCAGTGCTGCGAAGGAGTGTATAGCAAAGCTCCCGATGCATAATATTCCCGTTGAAAGTATCGGTCGTTCAATTCCCCTCCGGGATATTTTCCTCCTTCGTCGTGGTAGTGAGAGCTGCTCCAGTTGAATTTGCCGTTGAGCAATAAAGACAGGTTGTTTTCCCAATAAGTGCGATAATTCATCTGCGAAAAGAAATTCCGTTCGCGCAGTTTTTCGCGGCTATGGGCATTGTAGAGGATGACTGCACCCGGCAGTTGTTGGTCTGTATCATAATAGTAAACCTTTCCGTTCAGGCTGCTTCGGGTGTTGGGGCGCGCATACAGGTTCAGCTCCCCTCTGTAAGTTTGCAGACTGTTGTTTTCCCGTCTTTCTTTGGAGATGTAATTTCCATTGACCAGTGTAAAAGGATAGAGGTTGTCTGCCCGCATAAATTCGCCAATGGCAGATGTCGAAATCTTATCATTTATCTTTTGCTCGTAGCGGACAAAAGGACTGACCATGCCGAAGGAACCTGCTTTTATCTGTCCCGTGAAGTGATTGTCTCTTTCGGAAAAGTCCGGAACTACGCTCTGCAATTTCAGGGCGGCCGCAGAAGCGACCGTGCGTGCCGGGACGAAAATATCTTCATTATCTCCGATGGTGAGTGATATTTGCTGGATGTCATCAATGGAGAAGCGGGATAAGTCTATCTGGCCGCTTTGGCAGTCGCTCAGCGTCACTCCGTCATACACCACAGCCGTATGTTTGGCACCCAAACTACGTACGGAAATGGTTTTCATGCCTCCGGCTCCTCCGTAATCTTTTATATTCACTCCCGAGAGGCGGCGCAAGGCATCGGCTATGTCCGTAATGCCTTGCTGTTGAATCTGTTTTCTGCTGAGCATTTGAAGAGGACTGCTGCTTTTTACCTGTTGTTGGGCGCTTTCGGCAGTAACAATGACCTCTGCTATCCGATGCGTCTTTCTGGTTATGGAGTCTCCATTCTCCTGTCCTTGAGTAACACGAGGAAACAATAAGACAATTCCTGTCAATAAGACAAGACGCAATATTCGTATGTGAAAAACATTAGTTTTTTTCATCCTTTTGTTATAAAGCTAAGATTGTAACCTCGCGCATATTAAAACTACACACTGTATTTTTAACTCTTTCCTCGAAAGTTAAAAAACGACTTCGCGTTTTGCAGGTCTTCTGACTTACCCTTTTGTCTGTTCTGCCTTCCCGCCTGCATTGCGTAGAATGTCGGGCAGTGGCACAGGGTGTGAGAACAGGCTTCGCCTTTCCAATGAGGCGGCAGGGCTTACAGCAGCGGGACTGTCCGGGATTTGCACCCGATTCCCTTTTCATCCATCCCCCGCGCACAACGGCAAGGAACGGAACAAAACGGCTGCAAATATAATGACTTGCTTCGACACGGGAAAGCTTTTGGGCGGAAAAGTGGCTTTGCCTTAAAGACGGAATGATAGGATGGGAAGAGAAATTTGACGCCTTAAAAAATTTTTTTGGTGCCTTGAAAAAGATTTTTTAAAGCACCAAACGGATGGTTTTAAGGCATCAAATTTTGTGGAGTGAAAGTCGCTTTTATTTTGCGTCTATTCTTTTTTCGTTTTTCTTCATAAATTTTTCCTATAGAGTTGCACCCCTCCGATTTTTCTTCTACTTTTGTTTGTGGCTTACGTGAGCCAATAAAAGAGAATGACTATGCAACAACAAACATTTGAATTTCTGCTGCTTGCCATGTCGGCGTTGGCCGTAGTGGTATTTGTGGCTCTCTTTTTTGTGCGAGCCGGTTATGGCATGTTCCGCACTTCCCAATGGGGCATTTCAGTGAACAATAAGTTGGGATGGGTGCTGATGGAAGCTCCCGTGTTCTTCGTCATGGCACATCTGTGGTGGTATAGCGAAGTAAGGTTCCATGCCGCACCGTTGGTGTTCTTCCTGTTGTTCGAGCTGCATTATTTCCAACGTTCGTTTGTATTCCCTTTCCTGCTGAAAGGCAAGAGCCGGATGCCTGTGGCTATCCTGCTGATGGGCGTATTGTTTAATATGATAAACGGATTCATTCAGGGGGAATGGCTGTTCTATCTGGCACC
>JAUNIV010000114.1:3742-7204 GCA_030523385.1 Bacteroidales bacterium
TCGCCTGCCGCATGGGTGTTTGTGCTTTGGACCTTTGCCAATCTGGCACCCCGTGCCCACGCCATCCGTAAGCGTTATCGCGAAGAGTTTGGTGTAGAAGCCGTGGGAAAACGCAAGCGGCTTATACCTTATATATATTAACAAAGAAGAAAAAGAAAGAAAATGAATACTTCCAAACTATTTACTCCGGCTGCCATCGGACCGCTCACGCTGCGAAACCGCACTATCCGTTCGGCAGCATTCGAGAGCATGTGTCCGGGCAATGCTCCCTCTGCACAGCTGATGGATTATCATCGTTCGGTGGCAGCGGGAGGAGTCGGTATGACCACCATAGCCTACGCGGCAGTCACCCGAAGCGGACTTTCGTTTGACAGGCAATTATGGATGCGCCCCGAAATCGTGCCGGGACTGAAAGAGATTACCGATGTCATCCATCGCGAAGGAGCGGCTGCCAGCATCCAGTTGGGACATTGCGGCAACATGTCTCATAAGAACATCTGTGGTGAAACGCCTGTGGGGGCTTGTACGGGATTCAACCTCTATTCGCCCACCTTTGTGCGCGGCCTGCGCAAGGAGGAACTGCCCCGTATGGCAAAGGCTTATGCCGACTCCGTCCGTCTGGCCCGTGAGGCAGGCTTTGATGCCGTGGAAATCCACGCCGGACACGGTTATCTCATCAGCCAGTTCCTTTCTCCCTACACCAATCGGCGCAAGGATGAGTTTGGCGGCTCGTTGGAGAACCGCATGCGCTTCATGGACATGGTGATGGAAGAAGTGATGCGTGCGGCAGGCAACGACATGGCCGTGCTGGTCAAGATGAACATGCGCGACGGATTCAAGGGAGGAATGGATATTGACGAGGCTTTGCAAGTGGGCAAACGCCTGGTGCACGACGGTGCGCAGGCATTGGTGTTGAGCGGAGGTTTTGTAAGCAAAGCACCCATGTATGTGATGCGTGGCGCCATGCCCATACGTAGCATGACTCACTACATGGATTGCTGGTGGCTGAAGTATGGAGTGCGCATGGTCGGCAAATGGATGATTCCCACCGTGCCGTTCAAGGAGGCTTATTTCCTGGAAGATGCCTTGCGCTTCCGTGCAGAGATAAAGGACGTGCCGTTAGTCTATGTAGGTGGTCTGGTTTCGAGAGAGAAAATAGACGAGGTGCTGAATGACGGATTCGAGTTTGTGCAGATGGGTCGTGCTTTGCTGAATGAGCCGGGCTTCGTAAACCGCATGCGCGAAGAAGAGAAAGCCCGTTGCAACTGCGGACACAGCAATTACTGCATAGCTCGCATGTACACCATAGACATGGCTTGCCATAAACACCTGAAAGAGAAACTGCCTCCATGCCTGGAGCGCGAAATAGAAAAACTGGAGAAACAATGAGTAAACTGGCTATCATAACCGGTGCCGATGGCGGCATGGGCACGGAAATTACCCGGGCGGTGGCACAGGCAGGCTACCATGTCATCATGTTGTGCTATACGCTTTTCAAGGGAGAAGAACGGAAAAACCAACTGATTTTGGAGACCGGCAATCCTCACATAGAGGTAAGGCAGGTGGATTTGTCCTCCATGGCCTCCGTGTCTGATGTAGCCGACGGACTGTTGGGACGCGGCAAGCATATTGATTTGCTGATGAACAACGCCGGCACCATGAGCACCACCGGACGTGTCTGCACCGAAGACGGATTGGAACATACGGTGGCTGTGAACTACATGGCTCCTTTTTTGCTCACCTGTAAGCTGCTTCCGCTCATGGGACCCGGCACACGCATCGTGAACATGGTGTCCTGCACGTATGCCATCGGCAGCATCACTCCGGAGTTCTTCACCCGTGGCAAGAAAGGAAGTTTTTGGCGCATCCCCGTGTACAGCAATACCAAATTGGCCCTATGGCTCTTTACCCGCACGTTGGCCGAACAGCTGAAAGACGAAGGCATTACGGTCAATGCAGCCGATCCGGGCATCGTCTCGACCAACATCATCCGCATGGATATGTGGTTTGACCCGCTGACCGATATATTCTATCGCCCTTTCATCCGCACGCCGAAGCAGGGAGCGGCGACTGCCGTCAGCCTATTGCTGGACGAGAAATGGCAAGGAGTGACCGGGCAGATGTTTGCCTCGTGCAAGCAACGGAAGTTGAAGGAAAAGTTTCTGCATCATCCGCAGGCGGAACAGTTGTGGAAAGATACGATGGAATATTTACGTAAATTGCATTTGGATGTGTAATCATCCGCTTGCTGTTAAATGGTGCTATTCGGCAGAGCTGAAGATTAAATCTGCCGAATGGCACCATTGTTTTTTTTAGATAGACAATTCATTGAGTACCCGTATCAGACTCTTGTCGATGGGTTTGTCGTTCTTGATGGCTTGTGCAAACGGCACATAGACTATCTCATTGTTGCGCACACCTATCATGACATTTCGCTGGTCTTCCATCAAGGCTTGTATGGCGGCTTCGCCCAATCGGCTGGCCAGTATGCGGTCATTGGCGCTCGGAGCACCTCCCCGTTGCAAGTGTCCCAATATAGACACGCGGACATCGTATTGGGGATATTCCTTCTTCACCCGTTCGGCATAATACATGGCACCTCCGTTTTGGTCTTTCGGGCTTTCGGTCACAATGACAATGCTGCTGTTCTTCGTCTTTCGGAAACCCCGTCCGATGAATGTCTCCAGTTGGTCGGCGTCCGTCCTGTCTTCCGGGATGATGGCTGCTTCGGCTCCCGTGGCTATGGCACTGTTTTGAGCTAAGAAGCCAGCATCGCGTCCCATTACTTCTACAAAGAAGATGCGGTCGTGTGAAGTTGCCGTGTCCCGTATCTTATCCACACACTCCACGATGGTATTCAGCGCCGTGTCATAGCCGATGGTGAAATCGGTGCCATACAGGTCGTTGTCGATGGTACCCGGCAGTCCGATGCACGGCACATTGTATTCTTCGGCAAAGATTCGTGCTCCTGTCAGCGAACCGTCACCTCCTATGACTATCAGCGTGTCGATATTCTCTTTTTGCATGGTCTCGTATGCTTTCTTGCGTCCTTCGGGAGTGGTGAATGCCTCAGAGCGAGCTGTTTTCAATATGGTACCTCCCCGCTGGATGATGCTGCTCACGTCTTCAGTGGTGAGTTCTTTCACTTCGTCTGTTATCAGTCCCTCATATCCTCTGTAGATACCTTTTACCTTAAAGCCGTTGAAGATAGCGGCACGTGTCACGGCCCGGATAGCTGCATTCATTCCGGAAGCATCTCCTCCGGAAGTCAATATACCTATATACTTATTTTGCTCGTTCAGGTCGTTTTGTAATTCCTCTGTCATAATTCAGTTAATGTTTAAAGTTAATAATCCGTTTTTTTATTCTCTATTCAACAATACGTTCGTCGTCTTGTTCTCATTTTCTTGTTTGCAAAAAACAGGCCATGATGGGAATTCGCTATATTAAATTTTATGAAGC
>JAUNIV010000115.1 GCA_030523385.1 Bacteroidales bacterium
CAACGGTTTCTCTGATGTCGTTGCAAAAGAAAAGCCGTGTGTCATTTCTGAATGTGAAATCTTTCATTGTCAATATTCTTTCATTTTACCGTACAAAGGTATGGGCTTGCAGCGGAAGCATCGGTATAAAAAGAACGGAAAGAAGTACCTTTTTTACGGTTTCCGATGCCATTCACAGCAACCGCCCGTTGTCGTTCCACTCACCATACATGATGCCTTTGCGGGTATTTTCTATAAACTTTTCAAGGCGTTTCTTGAAAAGTTCCGGACGGCGCATCCGTCGGTTGACCTGTATGGTGTCAATCCTGACACGTTGGTAAAGCGATGGAAAACGCTGGAAGTTTGTCCAGACCTCCGGGTCGGCTTTCATGGCTGCTAGTATTTCTTCGTCGATGACGAAACCCGCTTCTGACATATCGGGTAATACTGCCCGTCCCGCATCTGTCATCCGCCCCATCCTTTCCATGCGCCTGCACCGCTCTTTGTTCAGTTCCGACCAGGCACTGCGTTTCTGTCTCGGTGCCAATCTCTGTGCTGTGCAGTCGTTCGAAAGTCTTTTTGTCGTGCTGTCAATCCATCCGAAACACAGGGCTTCTTCTACGGCGTCCACATACCAGAACGTCCCGTCCTCTTTCGGACGACCGCGCTTGACGACCACCCAACATTCCGGCTCCGTCGCATGGTTCTTCTCCAACCATTGCCTCAATTCCTCCCGGTTCTTTGCTTCCAGTAAATTGTGAAAAACTGTCATATCTACTTTATCTTTTGATTATTCTTGAGTAAAAATAGCTATATCTAATGAAATAACATTCTTATCTCCCGTAAAAAATGATCGACGTGCGTTTCCGGTGAGGTTTGGTGTCCAAAGAGTCCGGAAACACCGTTTCCTACCTTGACCGAATGACGCACGTTTCTTGCTATTTTGACATGCCGTTGAAGGTATTGACGCACGTTTACGGGTACTTTCTCATTGGTTTTATAACAATGATTATCGATGAATCAGTATTAGAATAAGAAGCAACTATTTTTAAAGACCATTTCACCTTTTTATTACAATAAACATTAATGCTCTACCAAAAACAATACAACAATAAAGAAAAACAAATAAATTTGTCGCCAATAGACAATAAAAGCATTACAGCTTATGTACAAATTCTTATTCATTGCCCTGATATTCACATGCATTTCTGCCCGGGCAGAAGAAATCAGAGGCACAGTCACAGACGCAGAATCAAACAAGGCAGTGGCTTATGCCACGATAACAGTGGAATACGCTGACACCATCATCGGATGCATTTCAGACAAGGAGGGAGCATTCAGGTTCATTCCGCACAGCTTTCCGCTCACCATCAAGGCAAAGTCTTTCGGAATGGTTCCGGATAGCATCCGGCTGGATACATACCCCGACCGTCCGGTCATCATCACCCTGTCTCCCCTTTCTAAAGAACTCGACGAGGTAGTGGTGGTAGGCCATGCACGGCTCACCTCCCTGAACGACACCGGCCTGAGCTATAAGATGTCGGGCAATGAGAGGGCACAGACGGAAAACACGCTCCAATCTTTAAGCTATGTGCCCCTTATCGACGTGAGTCCCGATGGGGAAATCAAGGTGCAAGGCTCGTCGGCATACAGCCTTTACCTGAACGGCAGGCCTTATGAAATGGCACAGACTTCACCCAAAGCATTCTTAGAGACACTTCCGGCATCCGCCATATCGAAAGTGGAGGTCATCACTAATCCGACCCACAGGTTCGGGCCGTCTGCAAGCAGGTACATCATCAACATCGTGCTCAAGAACCCTTTGGTGGAAGGATATACGGTGAACCTCAGTGCTGGAGGGAACACACAGCCCTGTGCCAACGGTTCGCTGCTCGGGATGATCCACAAGAACAAAGTGGATGCCTCGCTGACATACGACTACGGACTGAACGGACAGAGGAACCAGCCTGTCAATATCACCTATTCTATTCCGGATGCCGACGGTAATGCCTCCCGCAGTTGGGAAACCGACAGCCGTAGTGACGGCGACTGGCACACACATACGATGCGTGCCATGCTCAAATGGCAGATAGACAGCCTCAACACGCTTTATGCCGATGCCCACGGACGCATCAACCGGACCGACATGACGGGAGCCTGGAGAGAAACCATGCCGACAGGCGACAATGGCTCATATACCACATATCTCGACAACACCAGCAAATATACTTCCGGGACAACGGAAGCCAACCTGATATACCGTCACTATTCCCCACGCGACAAGAACAGCGAACGCTTCACCCTCGGCTACCACTTCACCTACAATCCCGACCGGCGTCGCATGACGCAGCATCGGTATGGTTCCGACAGGGAAGACAGCGAGGCCGGTCAGGACACCGACGGCGGCATGACCGAACATTCGGGACTTGCCTCTTACCTGTGGCAAATCTCTACAAGACACAGCATCCGGTTCTCTGCCAAAGATATGTATCGGATGGGGCGTACCCATTCCACGGATATTTCCGAGGCAAAGGACGAGAGCCGCTACTCCATGAACTACCGGAACAACGTGGCTGAAGGCTCCGCCTCTTACTCGGGCTATGTGGGCAAGGTCATGATAGAGGCGGGAATAAAGTTCAACCATGACTATTTCAGGATGCGTCTGCCGCAAACTCCGGCCGACAATTTCAGCAACACCCACTTCTACCTGATGCCATCGGGGATGGTGTATTGGATGCCCAACAACAACCATGCCTTCATGCTCAATTATTCCACGGACATCAGTCGTCCGTCCGTGCAGATGCTGAATCCCTTCGTCAGCACCACCAATGACTATTCCATCAGTCATGGCAACCCGCAGCTGAAAGCACAGTACACCCACGATGTGTCATTGAACTGGTTCTACAACGGAGTGCACAACCTGTCTCTCGTAATAATGGCGAACTATTCCCATTATAAAGACCTCATACAGTCTTACAAATACTTCAACACAGACAACAAGCTCGTCTATACATACGGCAACTTAGGAACCGGAAACCAGGCATTGCTGCTCTTTAACCTGAAATGGGATATTAAAGACTGGCTGACCTTCTCTGTAGATGGTAACGGGGGATGGAGACACCTGAGTGCATCCGACATCGGTCTGGACCAGAAGGACTGGTTTTACAATGTAACACCGAAGGTTGACTTCCTCCTGCCGAAGCACTATCGGTTGGGTGGTTCGTTGGGACTGTACAAAAGCCTGCCCGATCCATGGTCCAGCCAGAACCTGCTGAAGATCTATTCCTTCTATGTCGGGAAAAGTTTCCTGAACGGACGACTGAACGTGTCGGCCACGGCCAATTCCCCGTTCCACAAATACCATAAGAGCATTGCGGATACAAAGCTGCCGGACATCCATAGCCGACAGACCAATTACATCACAGCCCGTTCGTTCGGAATCAACTTGTCTTATTCCTTCGGTTCGGGACAGAAGGTGAACATACAGCGCGACCAAATCATGCGATCTGCCGACCAGACAACCGGAGTCAATTAGGATGAAGAAAACTTTATGCAGTCTATAGGTGACATTATTTTTTAGGAATTATGCCGCCTATAGATTCCATTTCCACATCAATTATGATATAAATTTGCCATCCCAAAGTTTCTTGAAGAAATCAATGGCAGGCCATATCTCAATACCGTTATGGCGACGCGGACGAGTTTCCATGCTTACAACTATCAATCGGGCTTCGGGATGCTCCTCGCCGAAAGCCCGTAAGCCCTTTGTATCGGAAGATGATACCTCTGACGATGATTTGACCTCCACAGCCATTTCCGCATCTCCTACAATGAAATCGACTTCATATCGGTTGTCTGATGTATGCCAATAACTTAGCTGCCTACCATCCCCCTTGTATGAGAAGTATGCTTTCAGTTCTTGACAGACAAGATGTTCGAGTGCATGACCATATTCTGCCGTTCCCTTTCTTAGCGGAATGCGTCGCAGCAGATAATTAGGAATACCGACATCAAAAAAATAGAACTTCGGAGCAGCAACCAGTTTTCTGCGGATTACCTTAGAATATGCAGGAATCATGTATCCGAGCATCGTTTCTTCAAGTATGGAGAAGTATTCTTTGACCGATTTTGCGCTTACCCCACAATCGCTTGCAATATTGGTGTAGTTTATTATCTCTGCATCGCTAAGAGCAGCCACTTGCAGGAACCGAGTAAATGAATCTATGCGACGGACAACAGCTTCCGCGATGATTTCCTGTTGCAGGTAATCGCCCACGTAGGCTTCTAACCGCTTCTGTGCGTCTTTTACAAGATAATGTCTAGGCAACATACCATTGTTCAGTGCCCGTTCAATATCGAAGTCCGGAATTTCCCTGCTTACCAACGGGAATAGCTCCTTGCGTATTGCCCTACCGCCAAGAAGATTAGCTCCGCACCTCTTGAGCTTGCGTGCACTCGATCCGCACAGAATGAACCGCAAGTTGCGTGCAGACATAAGCCAGTGTACTTCGTCCAACAAAGCAGGAATCTTTTGTACTTCATCTATTATCACCAATTCTCCTTCATCCAACATCTCGCATTCTTCACGTAACAGCGAGGGTCGCATACTCAATCGGGTATATTCATCGCTTTTCAGCAAATCATAATAAGGTGTATCCGGGAATAGTTTCTTCAACAAAGTACTTTTCCCTGTCTGACGTGCACCCCATAGGAAGATACTTTCTTCGCTTACTTCCTCTAATAAAGGTATTCTGTTTAATATCATGGCATCTATGTGTCTATTGATTTAATACAAAGATAGAAGTTTTTTATGAAAGAACGATGTCTGAGGAGGAGAAAATCGGGAGTTGTACTTCGGATTTTATCGTAAAATCCGAGGTAGAACTCCCGATTTTTTGCTTTCAAATAGTGATAACAAGCGCAAGAAACTTAAATTATCTCCGTTCCACAAATATCATAAGAGCATTGCGGACATGAAGCTGCCGGATATCCATAGTCGACAGACCAATTACATCACGGCTCGTTCATTCGGAATCAACGTGTCCTATTCTTTCGGTTCGGGACAGAAGGTGAACATACAGCGCGACCAAATCATGCGATCTGCCGACTAGACAACCGGGGTCAATTAGGATGAAAGAATACTTAAAATGATGTTTGATTTATAGCAGGTTAAGTAAAAGACAATTAAAACTAAATATGTACTTGTATTAGGTCTGTTTATCTGCATTCACCGTTCAGCGACCGCTGAACGGTGCGAGAAGATAACTTCAAAGGCGAATGCAAATAACTTCATCGACTGTTCGGCGGCCGTTGGACGGTAAAGGTAATCTATATGGATTCTGTGGGCAGGTTTCTGCTATGCCGGAATAAGATATTTTCCCTCTCATAAGCGAATAAACACCCTGTAGTATAGCAGATCGTTCCTCCGTTGATATCTATTATCATTTTTAATTCCGCCAACGGGTTATTTACTATTTTCAAATAAGTTTCGTAATAAGCCAGTTGGTGTAATTTCATGGTATATTTCGTTCTTTATTCCACTTGATTATCCGCTAGCGGAAGCACCATTTCTTCCCAATCTTCCACCGTCCGCGTTTCGGACGAGAAGTTCACACCGATGCAAATTACTTTCCGTTTGTCTCCGATATAAGGTTTGACATATCCTTTGGTCTCAATCTGTTCCAGTGCCTCGCGTGCCGTACCATCCAGTTTGAACTCGAAGATATAAACATAGTCATCCATTTCCAATGTGCAGTCTACTCGTCCGAAACTCTGACGGTCTTCGCAACGGATAGCAAGGCAGTAGACTCCTATCAGCCGCAGGAGCAGATAAAAGGTGTATTGGAAATGCTTTTCGGTCATCTCCAAATCCTTTAGCGAACCGTGGCTGTCGTATGGAATGCTGGCAAGGAAAGCGGTGAGCGAGGTGCGGAATTCGGCAGTATTGCCTGCACTAAGCGACATGACAGCATCTATAATCCAACTGCCTACATCCTGTCTTCGGGGTTTCAGGTAGCTGGCAGCCAATAGTGTCAGGAATCCTTCGCGTACTTCGTTGTTGGGGAAGTCTAGCAGATAGGTTCTCATTCGGCGGTTAAATTCCTTGATAGTGAGGTAACCGCTCTGGTAGATCATGGGCAAGGGTTGTTCCACATCAGCCTTGTAATCCACGAACATTGCAGGACGGTAGAACTTTCCGGTCAGTTCATTCATCTGTTCGCGGCTGTGGTGCAGCAGTCGAATCAGGTAAGTCGGAGTACCGGTAGAAAACCAGTAGTCGCGTATTTCGTTTTTGCTAAAGGCGTTGAGTATGCTGAAAGGATTATAGATATCCGTCATCTGTGTGCTGAAGTGGTAACCGTCATACTGACGCTTCAGCTCCTTTTTCATTTCCTCTATCGTACATTCTTCTTTAGTAGCCAATCGGGCGATCGGTTCGGCAAAATAATGTTCCAATTCTTCTTGCGTAATACCGCAAAGTGCTTCGTAGCGTTCATCCATACTGATGTCTGCCGGTTGGTTGAAGCCGCTGAACACACTGACTTGCGAGAATTTCGTTACACCTGTCAGCAATACAAATTTCAGGTATTCATCAGCTCCCTTGAATGTGGAGTAGAAACCTTTCAGTATCTCCCGATGCCAGTCTTCCAGCAATATCCTCTTGCCTTCCTGGTTCATAAAAGAAGAATCCGTATCCAGCACATCGAGGATAGGCTTGTCGTATTCGTCAATCAATACTACAGCTCTATGACCGGTCTGTTCGCTGGCGCGACGGAGTACTCCTTTGAAGCGATCGCCTGTGGTAACATCCAATGGGTCTTTCCCATAAATCCTTTCCCATTGTGCCAAATAAGTTTCGATGGTCTTTTCGAGTTCTCCCGGTTGCGTGAAGTTTCCTCCGTTGAAATCTACCCGAAAGACAGGGTATGTCAGCCATTCCTTTTCCAAATCGGCTATGGCAAGTCCCTCAAACAGTTCCTTGCGCCCTTGGAAATAACAGGCAAGCGTGCTCACCAGTAAGCTCTTACCGAAACGGCGGGGGCGGCTAAGGAAATATATTTTTCCTTCTTTTACCAAATCATAAATCAGGTCTGTTTTATCTACATATACAAAACCTTCTTCAATAATCTGGTCAAAACTCTGTATTCCTATCGGGTATTTCATGTCTTTGTTCTTTTT
>JAUNIV010000116.1 GCA_030523385.1 Bacteroidales bacterium
CCAAGGACCCTCTGATTAACAGTCAGATGCTCTAACCGACTGAGCTAACGAAGAAGATTTTTCTCTCAAATGCGGTGCAAAGATAATGGGATTTTTCGAAATATGCAATATCTTTGCAGAAAAAAATAAATAAATGGATAAAATTATAGGAATGGGCAATGCTTTGGTGGATGTTCTCGTGACTTTGAAGGACGATTCACTGCTGGGTGAAATGAATTTGCCCAAAGGAAGCATGCAGCTGATAGACGAAAACAAGTTCTTGACTATCAAAGATAAGTTCTCTACCATGAATCCGCATAAGGCTACCGGTGGCTCTGCCGGAAACACCATACTGGCTTTGGCTTGTTTAGGTGCAAACGCCGGCTTCATAGGGAAAATCGGTAAGGATGAATTTGGAGAATATTTCAAAAAGAACGGAGAGAAACATGGCATCGACCTGAATTTGCTATCCGGTGATTTGCCTACCGGTGTGGCATCTACTTTTATTTCACCGGATGGCGAACGCACATTCGGCACTTACCTGGGAGCCGCTGCCGCCATGAAGGCATCAGACCTCACGCAGGATATGTTTAAGGGGTATTCATACGTATATATAGAAGGGTATTTGGTGCAAGACCATGAACTCATACTCCGCGCTATGCAACTGAGCAAGGAGGCAGGCGCACAGGTTTGCTTGGACATGGCAAGCTATAACATTGTGGCAGAAGACCTGGACTTCTTCGATATGCTGATTACCAAATACGTGGATGTGGTATTTGCCAACGAAGAAGAAGCTCGCGCCTACACGGGAAAGGAGCCTTGGGAAGCCATCAACGAAATAGCATCCAAGTGCAGCGTGGCTGTAGTAAAGTTGGGAGCAAAAGGTTCGTGCGTCAAAAAAGGTACGGAATGTATCAAGTTAGAGACACCACCGGTGAAGAAGGTGGTCGATACTACGGGAGCAGGCGATTTCTATGCCGCCGGTTTCCTCTACGGACTCACCTGCGGCTATTCGTTAGAGAAGTGTTGCGCCATCGGCACCATACTGGCAACGCAAGTGATTCAAGTAGTAGGCACAACCTTATCAAAGAAAAAATGGGACGAAATAAAGTTAAATATCGAAGAGCTTCTACAAGCATAAGAGGAATAATGTATTACTTTGTGGTTTAAAAATACAACAAGACAAGAAAGATGAAGTGGAATAGCAAGAAGATATTAGTAGTGGTCTGCGCCGCCATAGCAGGAGGCGCATTGTTCAGCTTCAGCAAGGGCGATGACCGCAATTTCCAACTGGCCAAGAATCTGGATGTGTTTAATGCCGTGTTCAAGGAACTGGATATGTTCTACGTAGATACCATCGACCCCGAAAAGGTGATACAATATGGCATAGACGCCATGCTGGCACAGACTGACCCGTACACCGAGTTTTATCCCGAAGACGATAACACGCTGAAGGACATGACCACCGGCAAGTTTGGCGGCATAGGTTCGGTCATCCGTTACTACACGCCCCGCAAGCGGGTAGCCATCATCGAGCCGTCCGAAGGAAGCCCGGCAGCCGAGATAGGGCTGAAAGCCGGCGACATCATCATGGAAGTGAACGGGAAGGACATGGCACAAGGCGATCGTACTCCCAACGAGCTGACTTCGTATGTGAGCAACAACTTGCGAGGCGATCCGAACACCTCTTGCATCGTAAAGATAGAACGCCCCACTTCCGACAGCACATACGTGCCCATGGAGTTTAAAATCACCCGCTCCACCATCCGCACCAACCCCGTGCCCTATTACGGCATGTTGGGCGACAGTATCGGCTACGTGGTAATCAGCACATTTGCCATCGAAAACTGCTCGAAAGACATCAAGAAAGCCCTCATCGAACTGAAACAGCAGGGAGCTAAATCCATGATACTCGACCTGCGAGGCAATGGCGGAGGCTTGTTGGGCGAAGCTGTGAATGTGGTCAACTTCTTCGTCCCGAAAGGAAAAGAGATCGTAGTGACAAAAGGCAAGCTGAAACAAGCCGAAAGCACTTACAAGACTACCAACGAACCGTGGGATTTGGAGATTCCCCTTGCCATATTGGTGGATGGCAGCACGGCTTCGGCTTCCGAAATCGTGTCGGGCTCCTTGCAGGATATGGACCGCGCCGTGGTGGTGGGAAACCGCACTTATGGCAAAGGACTGGTGCAAGTGCTGCGCGACCTGCCCTATAATACCAGCATGAAGGTGACTACCTCTAAATATTACATACCCAGCGGCCGTTGTATCCAAGCCATAGATTATGCCAAGCGCAATGCCGATGGTTCCGTGGCCCGCATACCGGATAGCCTCACGCATGTGTTCCATACGGCGGGCGGACGCGAGGTGAGAGACGGCGGCGGCATCCGTCCCGACGTGGAAGTGAAAGCAGAAAAGCTCCCTAACATCATGTTCTATCTGATAAATGACGACATGATTTTCGATTATGTCACCTTATATAATATAAAGCATCCGCAAATCAGCGATGTGAAGGACTTCACCGTTACGGAAGCAGACTACGCAGACTTCAAGGCATTCTTGAAAAAGCGTAACTTCACCTACGACCGCCAAAGCGAAAAGACACTGAAGAGCCTGAAAGAGATAGCCGAATTTGAAGGCTACATGGATGGAGCGAAAGAAGAGTTCGCTGCTTTGGAAAAGAAGCTGACGCACAATCTGGATCACGAACTCGACCGTTTCTTGAAAGAGATAAAGGATGCCATCGCACAAGAGATTGTTGTCCGCCATTACTACCAGCGAGGTACTATCTTGCAACGGCTGAAAGATGATCCGGATGTAACCAAAGCCATGGAGACACTGAAGGATAAAGAAGCATACAGCAAGATTCTGGCTCCGGTGAATAAAGCGGATTGAAAGGATAGTAAAAAAGAAAGGACATTGAATAAATTCCTTTATGCAGTAATAGCATGATATAGGTAAATTATTCAATGTCCTTTCTTTATAGGCTTGATACTTTTTGCCTTTTTAATTTTTCTTCTTAATGAAATCGGCCGGATAGTTCACAGAATTAATGATTTCACCGCCTTTCAGGCGAATCCAGGTTTTAAAAGTTTTCTCTCCTTCGGTCATTTCAATAACACGGGCACCATTGGGCAAATTATTGTAAACGGTATCTCCGCCGCTGTAGCGTCCGTAGGCGAGCAGGATACCTTTCCAATAAACAGCATAATCATCGTCATGGTCATGGCCTACAAATACACCCATCACATCGCCCATCTCTTTTATGGAAGTAAACATACCGGAGTTGAGTTGTGGAGCACAGGCTTTTTCCTTTCGGGTACCTACCAAGATGGCGGTTTCGTCAGAGGCTGCCTGATTGTATTCCGGTAAAGCAATGTGGAAGAAAGCAAGTGAAGGCAATGGTGTGCCACCATTCTGCTGCGTATATTTCATGCTATTCTCGCGATACCACTGGATTTGGTCAAACTTGATATAATCATACCCTCCTATCCCTTTGATTTGAGAATAAGAATGTGAATCCAAACAGTAAAGAACAGCTGCGTCCTTGCTTCCATCAGAGGATTTAAGGGGCAATATGAAATTGGTTGCACCGGATACGCCCACAACAGAATCAGTCAAGTTATAAGGAATTGTACGGATGATGTCAAACAGTTCAGCGCGTGTCAATCCCTGTTCATTGTCATGATTGCCAAATGTAACGCCGAAAGGTATTTTCCGCTCGGCTGCCAGATTCAAGACTGTGCGCATACTTTCTTCGGCCGGCTGACCATAAATTACGTCACCCGTAAAGAGCACCAAATCAGGCTTCTCGGCATCAAGGACTTCATTGATGCGCTCGATGGCAATGTCGGATTTAGGGTTTCCGTGTATATAATGAACATCGGTGATTTGCACAATCTTGAACTTTCCGTCTTTATTGAACTTCAGTTCCGGTTTTTGTGCATGGCCCGGCTGAAAGCAGCCGAGCACAAGCAAAAGAATGATAAATATCTGTTTCATTTTAAGCTTTCATTTTAACATCAATTCTGGAGAATCCACATAACTTGGTTGAAATCATCGTTTCCGTTATACTGACGGTCTATGGCAGCCTGCACATTTTCCTTGTTGTAGTCCAGTTCGCTCTGCGGATACATCCAGCGTACCGGGAACTTGTTTGGATCAGTATTCATGTTTGATTCCGGATTGAGCGGTAATACCGGATAACCGGTTCTGCGATTGTCATAAAAACAATCGTTATCCGGATGTTGCAAATAAGAGCCTAAATATTTCTGAAGAAGAATCATCTCCAAGTCATGGTCAAAATCACCGTTCAGCTGTATTGCTGCCTGACCTAAATATTCATCAATATAATCGGCGGTTATCGGGTGACCGTGATGATAAGCTTCATTATCGGGGGTTGCATCGGCTATGAATTCCATACTGGCACGAATGCCCTTCTTGTAATATTCGGAAGCTTTATTCGGGTCAATCCAATTTCTCAAAGCAGCTTCTGCAAGTATAAAATTCTGTTCCATATAGCCGATATGAATCAGCGGTTCGCCTTCCGGTTGCAGATAACGGTCGTTGGGGCCGCAATCCTTTCCTTCTCCGTGAAGCACATTGTTCTCACTCTGTATAGCCGAAGGATCTATGCCCATATAAGCTTCCCAGTCAGTATCAGAGAAGCCATTGCTCAGTGCATAGTCGCACGGAGCGGCATAATAGAACAACCGATAGTCATTGAAGCGTTTCAACGGATCGACCAGTGTGCTCGAAATCATCAGATACTGCATGTGGTCATTCTGATACAACGGATACAACTGACCGGACGTATTGCTGTACACCAACTGCAGATTGTCTGCGTTGGAAGTCATCAGGTGTCCGCCGTTTGCTAATTGTGCAAAGCGTTCTTTCACCCTTAAATCCGAATCGTTCACTTTTCTGGAAAGATTAATCAAGACCTTCATTTCGAAAGCTACAGCTACCTTTCTCCAACTTTCCGGGTCACCACCGAGAATAGGGTCACCATCAAAGTCATCTCCCGAAGCAAAAAAGCCTTGAGCTTCTTCCAAGTCATTCAGGATTTGCGCCATGACCTCCTTCTGCGTATCATAAGCCGGTTTGATATTGCCCTCTTCCGCACCGTTCGATTCGCTGTAAGGAATATCACCCACTTGCATGCTCAGGTAGAATAATTGGTAAGCCTTGATAAACTTGGCCAATCCCTTGTAAGAGTTTTGAACGGCTTCTGTTGATGATTCTGCTTCCAATAACATCTTCTGGCAGTCTGTAATATTAGTATATGCACTGTAGCTGACACGCCCTAATTTATTGTATTGGTCATCTTCTGCACCGCCTTCGGCCCAAGCAATCTGCTTGTTCAGCATGTTGTCATATACAAAATATTTAGACCTTCCCAGTTCCATGATGTTCAGAATGACACTGGTGGCCAACATGGCAGGAGTCACTTTGGTAGTTGCATCTTGGTTCGTGTTGTAATCATCAAACTTGGAGGTACAAGATGTAGTACCCATTCCAACGGAACCTATTGCCACTGCTGCTAATATGATATGTTTGATTTTCATTTTAGTATAATTTATTAGAAGTCTAACTTAACATTAAATCCAAGGAAACGCTGTGAAGGAGAGCTCAAGTCATCTGCATCCACATCCGGGTCGGCATACTTGAATTCTTTGGCCCACAAAAGCAAGTTTTGCGCAATGAATGAAACAGAAGCTCCTTTCAGGTGTGCCCACTTACATGCCGTTTTCGGGAGTGAGTAAGTCAATGACAGCTCACGAACTTTAAAGAAAGTGGTAGAACGATAGTTCTGGAAAGCTGCACTACCCGACCACGGTTCATAAGTTTGAATAAAACTTTGGTAAGAAACCGGTACGTCGTTTGGAGCAAACACACGTGTGTCTTTAACGATATTTCCAGACGTATCATATTCTACAGAACCCGATACTATTTTCACGCCTTGTGCAATATAAGTGATATTACCGTTTACTACTTCTTCATAACGCTCGGGAGTGTCGCTCTTCGGGTGCGAACCACTGTTCCACATGGCCTGTTCGGTCTGATTATAAGCCGTTCCGCCCACACGTCCGTCGAATGCTACGTACAGAGACCAGTTTTTGTAACTGAGCGTACTGTTGACACCCCAAATCCAATCAGGATATTCATAGCCTACAAAAGATTGATATTGGCTCTTGCGAGGCAATCCGTTATACAGAATCAGGTTTCCGTCCGGATCACGTTCCCAATCGTAAGTAGCAAGCCAGTCCCAACGAAGTCCACCTTTTACCCATTGGTTCTGTGTGGAATAGACAGGGTCTACTTTATCATAGAAATAACGGTCTCTTGCCCAGTTTACATTCACATTCCATTTCCAGTCTTTGGTCTGAATCAAGTCGGCACCGATAGTCAATTCTACACCCCTGCGTAACTGCTCTTCTTCATAATTCAACAATGTGCTGGAGAAACCGGAGGCTGAACTAATCGTTGCATTGCGGGTCAGGTTGTATTTCAATTTATTGTAATAAGCGATGTCGAAACGCAAGCGGTTATCCCATACGTTGAATGCCGTACCTATTTCATAAGAACGGGCTGTGACCGGTTTCAAGGTGGCACTGCGCAAAGACGTCGGATAAGTGGCTGTATTCAATTTGTCCCACACGTTAGTAGAAACGCTATAAGCTTGCTGTGTGTCAAAGATGCTCAAGTCTGATTTGGTCACTGTCCATGAACCTCTCAGCTTCCAGAATGTGAAAGGTTTGGGCATATCGATAAATTCAGACATGATCAAACTGGCCGATACGGACGGATAGAAGTAAGAACGAGTTTCGGCCGGCAAAGTAGAAGACCAGTCGTTACGTCCGGTGGCATCAACGAACAAAAGGTTCTTCCAAGCCAAAGACAATTTACCATACACAGAATTCACACGTTTGCTCTTATAGCTGCTGGAAGAAGAAACGGGGTCTTTAGAAGCATTCAATGAATAGTAGCCGGGAATAGACAGACCATTGCTGGTGCTTGATGTCAATGAGTCATCGTAATAATAATAAATGGAACAGCCCAATATACCGTCTATCATGAGATCGCCGAAAGTCTGATTGGCTGCTAATATGAAATCTCTGTTTACACTATAACCGGTTCCTTTGTAAATAGAGAATGA
>JAUNIV010000117.1 GCA_030523385.1 Bacteroidales bacterium
CACGTGAATAAATTGCACCTCTCATATTCTTGATTATTAAGTTGGTGCAAAGATAGCAATAATAGTTGTACCTGCAAATGTGTTATAAAAATGACACAGCACTATGCACGGGTACTTGACTCTTCTATTCTTAAGGATATGATGAATGTGAAAAGTGCTATTTCAAATGTTATCTGACAATGGACAGAGGAATAATAACAATCAGTGAAACGGGAATGGTCACGATACCGACCGTACCCGTATGGATGACGCAACAGGAGATTGCCGACCTGCTCGGCGTGTTCGCTTGCCACATTCGCAAAGCTATTCATGCTATCCACAAGAACAAGGAACTGGATGAAGTTCAAACAATGAAGTATGTCAAGCAAGCGGACGGGATCAGTTATGACGTTTACTGCATTGAAATGGTTATCGCCGTTGCATTCAGGATATGCAGTAAAGAAAGTATCTTGTTCAGGCAGTTTATAATTAGTAAAGCGAGTGCCAGAACGAAAGAAACTTCAATTACATTGTTTGTTTCTTGTGGCAAGGGTAACAACCTATGGTATAGTTGAGCATCATTCCGCCAGCTATCATGAAAGACCTCCGACAATGGGAACAAGCGACTGACAAAAAAATCAGAAAACAAAAAAGAGGAACGGCTTACAGGTGAAGCGGGATTTTGATGCTCCGCCCGTAAGCTGTTCCTTTCTCTTTTTGCCGGGAGTTCATAGGGCAGACGGCAAATTGAACTCCTTCAAGAAAATCATGTGCCTGTCAGCCGATAGGCGGAGCGGTAGCCGTCAGCAAGCATCCGTTCAATGTCTGATTCACGGTAGAGGATTTTGCCGCCCAACTGGATGTAGGGGATGCGCCCTTCGTTACGGTAGTCCTGAAGTGTCCGGCGGCTCACTTTCAGACGTGCTGACACTTCCTTGTCGGTGAAGAAACGCTCGCCGCCCAATGTCGGGCGGTAGTTGGCGGTCATGCGCTCGAAGCTGTCCAGCAGGCGGTCAATACTGCCCATGAAGTGGATTATCCACTCGTTGTTTTTGGTCATTAACTCATTCATACGTTTTTGGATTTAGTGGGTATTGTTATTTTACTTCGTTCATTATATTACGTTCATATTATCTTTCCCTTGAACTTTGCATCCTTACGCCTGTCTTCCACAATGGAGACAATGCGCTGCACGTCTTCGGGACGGTAATACGTCTTGTGGTTTATCTGCGAGTAGGCAAGCATGCCGTTGTCCCGCAGGGACTGTAACGTGCGCGGACTGATGTTCAGCATTTGGCACACGTCTTGATTGTCCATCCACTCTGTCATCTTTTTCTCTCCGTGCCGCTGGCAGATGGCATCCATGCGGCGGACGAAATGGTCGAACTTGGCGACCATCGCCTCAAAGGTCTTTCTTTCGATTGATACTATTTCCATATACTTCATTTTTGTTGTTATTGCTTCTTTTCGCTGCAAAGAAAAGGGTAAACCTTTATAAAACAATGGATTTTTCAAAACTGGCAGCTTGTGGCATAACGATGTAGCGGTTGTCCATAGTAGTAATGGCTAAATACATCTTTCCCACCCGATTGCCGTGTCTATATTGTAATAAGTGTAGGAATGGACTACCATTGCCGTATTCTTAACAAGACAGAACAAACCATCGGTGGGATTGGAAATAAGCCCTTATTCCATTTTCACATCGCATTTAATCTGATTCAAGCATTCCGGCAAATTGGCGAAGTCTGCACCGATGCCCGGACAGGTATTAAGCAAAGCCACACAAAATTGCCGAATCGAATCCAAACGCTTGACTGACTGCATCAAAACGCCTTACTTCGCTGGCGACAATCGGTCGAGGTGCAGACCAAGACCACAGTAATAACTTAATCAATTTGTTTTTATGGCAACAAGAAAAGAACCAACCATCAGTGAACAGCAAGCTCAGGAAATTGTGGAAAGAATGAGCCACTGGGAATCCCGTGACAGGACATCCCTAAACGATTTCTACAAGCGTATCGGTTTGGATCCGGACGAACTGGAACCTGCCGATGCTCCCGACACTTCGGAAGCGAAAACTGCCGTAGCAGAAGAAACAGCAGAGGAAGCGGCGAATGAAGTGCATGAGGAAACCGTAAGTGACATGCCCGAAAAGACGGCATTGCCACAGAGACGCATCAGCAACAAGCAACGCAGACTGTCGTTGGACGAGTACCGCTCCACCTTCCTGCAAGTCCCCAAGATTGCAGACCACAAGCCCGTGTTCGTCAGCCATGAGGTGCGTGACAAATTAGACAGGATTGTCCGCTACTTCGGCGGAAGGGGCATGAGTGCATCGGGGATGGTTGAGAACCTCGTCCGTCTGCACCTTGAGACCTATCGAGAAGATATTGAGCAGTGGCGCAAGCTCTGAGCGGACTGCGGTGGAAACGGTCAAGCTGGTGGATGCACTCCATCGGTTTGACCAACATTCCAAACGAGTTATTGCACTCACAAACCAATCCGACAAGCGGAGGATTCTTGTGTCCTCAAAGACACAGCAAGATATATTTTCAGTTACTCCGGTTAATTCCGGTAACTGAAAATCCTTGCACTGCCGTGGGCTGAATTATCCTCCGCAGTCGGATAATTTCCAAGGTTTTTAATCAGAGATTAGACCATGTATGAACCATTAAATTGAAAGGACAAGACAATGAAAAAGAACAGCAAGTATGGGAGAAATCCCAAGTTGAACCCGAAGACGCACTGCGTGATGGTGCGCTTCGACGATGAGGAATGGAACCGTTTTCTCACGATGTACGAGGAATCACAGGTGTACGCGAAAGCCGTCTTCCTCAAGGCGCATTTCTTCGGGCAGAAGTTCAAGGTGCTGAAAACTGACAAGGCGATGCTGGAATACTGCACCAAACTGTCCGACTTTCACGCCCAGTTCCGCGCCATCGGCACGAACTATAACCAAGTCGTGAAAGAATTGCGTTGCCATTTCTCGGAGAAGAAGGCAATGGCTCTACTCTATAAGTTGGAGAAGTGTACCATCGACCTTGTGAAGTTGAGCCGGGAGATTGTGGAGCTTTCAAGGGAAATGTATGCTAAATGGGAACAACAGAAGGAATAACGACTTTTTGTTGTAGCTAAAGATGTACTTATACTTGCGCGAGATAATTTTGTGCATTTTACAATAGACGTTACGTGTCCCATGTATGAAGCCGATGAATTGTTTTCGATTTCGTTAAAAAGCATCGCCAGAGAAGATATACTTAAATTGCCATCGCAGTTATACTGACTTTGTCAACGAAGTATATCTTCTCCGCCACTTGAAGTATATGTTGTCAAATATGAACTTTCCCTTTTTTGTATTCAGTCAAGGTATAACCTGTCTGACGTTTGTAGAATTTAGCCAATGCGGATTGGTCTACGAAATGAAAATCCATAGCAATTTTCTGCATGGAATCATCCGTTGTTTCTAATTGCTTTGTAATGAGCCCGACAAGGGTTTGGTAAATCCACTCACAGACCGTCTTTCCAGAGTAATTCTTCACAATGCGATTCAAGTATTGTGGTGTGACACACAAAGCCGAAGCATAAAACCCTAATGAATGTTCTTCGCTGGCATGTATAGGTAACAATTTCATGAATTCTACAAACAAAATTTTCTTTCGGTCCGGCTTGGCGTCTTTATGGTCGTTATCTTCCATTCGATTATAGATATTGGCAAGGTCTAACAGCCACATCAAGAAGGCATGTTTAACCTGCTCTTTCATGTACAGATGTTGCTTATCCATGCAACACTCCCATAAGCAATCCATACGCTGGAACAGTAAATTGACCAAATGCTGCTCCAATTTATCTATAGGTGTCTGGCGCCTTTTCAGAACAAAAGAGGCGGAGAGCGGAAGAATACCATTTGTTATGGATTTGGCATAATTAGGTGCCAGCCACATCAGATATGCCTGTATATTGTCAGACATGGATTCAATCTCCAATTTAGAGGAATCCATGAAGACGGCATAACAACTATGATCTATGTGGTACTCGTTGCCATCATGCCGTACAACCATGCTCCCACCCCTAATCAGGAGGTGGAAAAACAAAAACTCCGTTTCACCATCCATAAAACAGGGGACGAAATCTTTGTTATTACTTATTTTCCAAATAAGAAACTTGTTTCCTGCCGTATGGCATTCGCTTTTGCTCCGTATGTACTCGCTTATAATCATGATGTTCAATTATAGTATGGCAACAAAGTTAGCCATAAATTCTTAGAACACATCCCTGTTTCTTTCAAAAAGATAATTGCTGTCTGTTTTTGTATCACTATTGGAAAACTTTATTTCAGATAATCCAAACATCTCTATCTTTTTTAATACAGTTTCAGATATGGCAAATTATTGCTCTTTTATGCCGCCGTCTTTTGGTAGTTATGAATCTAATTTTGCGACAAAATTAAAAACAGTAATAACAATTATCAAGCAAAAAAATGATGAAGAGTAAGCAATTATTCAGTCGCACGATGCTTGTCTCCATGTTGGCAATATGCATGGCATCGTGCAAGCAACAACCGGCTATGCCGGATGAGAACCGGTACAAGACCTTGACCGTGGCAAAAACAGACAGGACGGTCAGCACGAACTATCCTGCAACAATTCAAGGGCGGCAGGATGTGGATATATATCCGCAAGTGTCAGGACTGATAACGCAAGTGAATATTGCAGAAGGGGCGGCTGTCAAAAAGGGACAGGTGTTGTTTGTAATCGACCAAATTCCTTATAAGGCGGCATTGGAAACAGCTTTGGCAAATGTGGAAAGTGCGGAGGCGAATGTCGCCACAGCACAAATGACAGCCGACAGTAAAGTGGAATTATATAAGGAGAACATTGTTTCAGCATTCGATATGCAAACGGCACAAAACAATCTGAGACAACAAAAAGCGATGTTGGCACAAGCCCGTGCCGAGCTGACTAATGCCCGAAACAACCTGTCATATACGGAGGTAAGAAGTCCTGTGGATGGTACAACAGGCATGATACCACACCGGATAGGGACATTGGTCAGCCCGACAATGACAACGCCGCTTGTCAGTGTATCGGATGACAAAGAAATGTATGCCTATTTTTCCATCACAGAAAAACAGTTGCTTGCCTTTTCACGACAAGACATCATGCTGTCAGAAGCCTTGCAGAATATGCCGGAAGTCGGATTGTTGCTAAGTGACGGTTCCATTTATAGAGAAAAAGGAAAAATCGATGCCGTCAGTGGCATCATTGACAAAAGGACAGGTGCAGTGACTTTGCGTGCCGTTTTTCCAAATCCTAATCATGTCTTGAGGAGCGGTAGCACCGGGAATATCATTTTTCCCAACAAGAAAAGCAACTGCATAGTTATTCCGCAGGTGGCGACATTTGAGCTACAGGACAAGATATTTGTGTACAAGATCGTGGATGGAAAGACCAAATCTGCACCGATTACGGTGTTCCCAATCAATAATGGGAAAGAATATATCGTGGAATCAGGACTTACCGAAGGTGACATTATCATTGCAGAGGGGGCTGGCTTGCTACGCGAAGGTGTTCTGGTAAACAATAAATAGGGAGGGATAAAGACATGAAAATAAAATTATTTATAGACCGGCCTATATTGGCTGCCTGTATTTCGGCTCTCATCCTGATGTTGGGTATCATCGGGCTTTCCAATCTTCCAATAGAACAATACCCGGACATCGCACCGCCTACGGTTGAGGTGTCTGCCACTTATACGGGAGCCAGTGCGGAAGCAGTACAAAAATCGGTGATAGTCCCGTTGGAAGAATCCATCAATGGCGTGGAGAATATGGTCTATATGACTTCTACTGCTACCAATTCGGGCGATGCCACCATTACCGTATATTTCAAACAGGGTACAGAACCCGACATGGCAGCGGTGAATGTGCAGAACAGAGTGACAAAAGCACAAGGACTGTTGCCGTCGGAAGTAACCAAAATCGGAGTCACTGCGGAGAAGCAGCAGACCAGTCAGCTGAAAATCATGGCATTGTATGCGCCGGAAGACGCATACAGCTCGCACTTCCTTAGCAATTACCTGAAGATAAACATTATTTCGCGTATCCAACGTATCGCAGGCGTTGGATCTGCTCAGGTAATGGGCAACGACTATTCCATGCGCATTTGGTTGAAGCCTGATGTTATGGCACAATATGGGCTGATTCCGGCTGACATCATAGCCGTATTGGATGAACAGAACATAGAATCATCCACCGGAACACTTGGTGAGGATTCGGAAAATACATTTCAATATACACTGAAATATCGTGGGCGCTACGAGACAGATGAAGAGTTTGGCGACATGATAATCCGTGCCTTACCTGACGGGAATGTGCTACGTTTGAAAGACGTGGCGGACATTGAACTTGGAGCACTTGCCTATAACTTCAATAGCAACGTGTCCGGCAAGCAAGGAACCGCATTCATGGTCATGCAGACTGCGGGATCAAATGCCAACGAAATCATAAAGACCATAGACGATCTTGCCGAAGAAATACGTGAGGAACTTCCCGATGGTATAGAATTGGTGGATGTGATGAGTGTTAAAGATTTCCTTGACGCTTCGACCGAAAATGTCATAGAGACATTGCTCGAAGCTATTTTGTTGGTAATTATTGTCGTGTATGTATTCCTGCAAAGCATCCGTTCCACACTGATACCGTTGGCGGGCATATTTGTCTCTCTTATCGGCACGTTTGCTTTCCTTTATGTGGCAGGATTCAGCATCAACCTACTGACACTTTTCGCACTTGTACTTGTCATCGGCACAGTGGTGGATGATGCCATTGTGGTAGTAGAAGCTGTACAGGCAAAGTTTGACGAAGGTTATAAGTCATCCTATAAAGCCACGGTTGACGCAATGAGCGGCATTACATCGGCTATTATCACCACATCCTTGGTATTCATGGCTGTATTCATCCCGGTTAGCTTTATGGGAGGAACGACAGGCACATTCTATATGCAGTTTGGTCTGACAATGGCGGCGGCAGTAGGAATCTCTGCTATCAACGCACTTACACTCAGTCCGGCACTCTGTGCGTTGATTATGACTCCGCATACTACGGCAGACAATGGGTTCCATCACTATAGCTAATAGCC
>JAUNIV010000118.1 GCA_030523385.1 Bacteroidales bacterium
CTGACGGACAAGACCAACCATATAACTGTGGAAATGGAAGGGGCCAAGCGTTCGCCCGCCGTGCCGCAACCAACGGCCATACGGGATGGCAACAAAGCTCCTAACCCGATGCAAGCTCCGGCTCCGCAAGACCTGGACCCGCACTTGAACCCGAACTATAACTTTGAGAATTTCATAAAAGGAAACAGCAACGAGTTTTCGCGCACCGTGGGAGAAACCGTAGCCAAGAATCCGGCACGGACATTCAACCCGTTGTTTCTGTACGGACCGTCCGGTGTGGGCAAGACGCACCTGACCAATGCCATCGGTACGCGCATCAAGGAGTTGTATCCCGAGAAAAGAGTGTTGTACGTGTCTGCACATCTGTTT
Source organism: Bacteroidales bacterium (assembly GCA_030523385.1). GTDB lineage: Bacteria > Bacteroidota > Bacteroidia > Bacteroidales > Bacteroidaceae > Phocaeicola. The sequence goes on from JAUNIV010000118.1 coordinate 370, forward strand.
CAGGTGCAATACACCGACTCCGTGCGCACCAATCATTTCAATGATTTCATCAGTTTCTATCAGACTATAGACGTGCTGATCATTGATGACATACAGGAATTTGCCGGAGTGACCAAGACACAGAATACATTCTTCCACATCTTCAATCACCTGCACCAGAACGGAAAGCAGCTCATCCTGACTTCCGACCGCGCCCCCGTGATGCTGCAAGGTATGGAAGAGCGATTGCTGACCCGCTTTAAGTGGGGATTGGTGGCCGAACTGGAGAAGCCCGATTTGGAATTGAGGAAGAACATCCTGCGCAACAAGATACGCCGCGACGGATTGCGCATCCCCGAATCTGTCATCAACTACATAGCCGAAAACGTGAACGAAAGCGTGCGTGAGCTGGAAGGAATCATCAACTCATTGCTGGCACAATCCATCATCTTCAAGCGGGAGATTGATTTGGATTTGGCGGGACACATCGTGCGCAAAGCTGTGCGCTGCGAAAGCAAGCCCATCACCGTGGAAGAGGTTATCCAGAAAGTATGTCAGCATTATGACATAGACGAAAGATCCATCCACACAAAGACAAGAAAGAGAGAAGTGGTGCAGGTACGACAATTAGCCATGTATCTGGCTAAAAAACACACGGACTCTTCTGCTTCCAAAATAGGCCAACTGATAGGCAACAAAGACCACGCAACGGTGTTGCATGCCTGCAAAATGATAAAAGGCCAGGTGGAAGTGGACAAAGCATTCAAGGCAGAAGTGGAAGAGATAGAAGCCTCGCTGAGAAAAAAATAAGACTTATATCAAAAGAAGAACAGAGTAGCACAGAGATTTTCACAACGATGAAAACACGCTCCATGCTACTCTGTAATATTTTTACTTCTCGAATCCTTGCTTTTTCAGTGTCTCTTTCAGTACGCGAGACATGTATTCATTATCCGATTTCTTATACCGGACATCGGTAAATACTTGAGCCAAGGTTTCTTTTCCATTCTCTTCAATAAATCGTTTGTTTTCGGGCAACGACTCCTTGTATGCATAAATACGGTCTATATCCTGCGAAGTATAATCGTGGTAGGTTTCTTCGTGTATGATACCATCAGCCGGAAGCCGGTCGGTCTGCGGCGGACATTCATCCGGATAGCCTACGGTAATGGTAGCCACCGGCATCACCAATTCGGGCAACCGGAGGATTTCCACTATCTGGTCCGGATTATAAATGGTAGTACCCAAATAGCAGATACCTAACCCATTCTCTTCGGCCAGCGTGCAAAAGTTTTGCGTCACGAGCAAAGCATCGGTAGCCGCATTGAGGAAAGAGATGGGATTGTCATAACCCGGCTCTGCCTTGCGGTTCCTGCACCATTTGCTGAAGCGGTTGAAGTCTGCACAGAAAGTCAGTACCACGGGAGCCGTGGTGACCATAGGCTGGTTGAAATGTGCCGGAGCCAGCTTCTCCTTCATCTGCTTGTCACGTGTCACTACCACACTGTATAATTGTGCATTCCCCATGGTAGATGCACGGAAAGATTCCTCTAACAAATCATTTAACAAAGAAGCAGGGATGTCTTCTTGCTTGTACTTACGGATAGTCCGTCTATTCTTTATAGATTCCATATACGCTTTTTTATGAGCAAAGATACAGAAATAAAGTATCTTCCGCACACTTTTCCGGTAAAAAGATAGGGAAGATGCAAAAATCAGGAGGCACAATGACAGCACAAATTTCCATTTTGGAAAACTTTATCCACAACTGTAACACAAATCACTGTTGATATTCAACAAATTAACAATCAGTTTCGGATAACTCATATCATTGTTAATAACTTATTCTGTTTTTATTTTGTCAATTCAAAAAACATATATAGCTTTGCCGCGGTTTTGTTATAGACAAGTCGGAACTTCTACACAAACGACTTATAAACAATAACCAAAAACGTAACAATAAAGTGGAAAGGAAAACATACACTTACAATGAAGCCTTTGAAGCATCCTTACAATACTTCAAAGGAGACGAATTGGCTGCAAGAGTTTGGGTAAACAAATATGCAGTGAAAGACTCTTTCGGAAACATCTACGAAAAATCGCCCGAAGACATGCATTGGCGCATTGCCAACGAAGTGGCCCGCATAGAAGCCAAATATGCCAACGGACTCAGCGCACAGCAACTTTACGAGCTGTTGGACCACTTCAAATACATTGTTCCGCAGGGCAGCCCCATGACGGGAATAGGAAATGATTTCCAGATAGCTTCCTTGTCAAACTGCTTCGTTATCGGCATGGAAGGACCGGCCGATTCCTACGGTGCCATTATCCGCATTGATGAAGAACAGGTGCAACTGATGAAGCGCCGGGGAGGCGTGGGACATGACCTCTCACACATCCGTCCGAAGGGTTCTCCGGTGAAGAACTCTGCACTGACTTCTACCGGACTGGTTCCCTTCATGGAGCGTTATTCCAACTCCACACGCGAAGTGGCGCAAGACGGACGGCGTGGCGCCCTGATGCTCAGCGTCTCCATCAAGCATCCGGATGCAGAAGCATTCATCGACGCTAAAATGACCGAAGGAAAGGTAACGGGAGCCAACGTGTCCGTGAAACTGGACGATGCGTTTATGGAAGCCGCCGTAAACGGTAACTCTTACCGTCAGCAATACCCCATAGATGCCGAACAGCCTCTTTGCACGAAGGATATTGACGCATCGGCCTTGTGGAAGAAGATTGTACACAATGCCTGGAAGTCGGCAGAACCGGGCGTACTGTTTTGGGATACCATCTTACGCGAGTCTGTGCCCGACTGCTATGCAGACTTAGGCTATCGCACGGCCTCTACCAATCCCTGCGGCGAAATACCTCTTTGTCCTTACGACTCTTGCCGACTGCTGGCCATCAATCTGTATTCGTATGTCATCCATCCGTTTACTCCGGATGCTTATTTTGATTTTGATTTGTTCAAGAAACACGTGGCACTGGCACAGCGCATCATGGACGACATCATCGACCTGGAGCTGGAGAAGATTGAGGCTATCATGAAGAAGATAGATTCTGATCCGGAAAGCGAAGAAGTGAAAGGAGCGGAAAAGCATCTTTGGGAAAAGATTTACAAGAAGAGCGGACAAGGACGACGCACCGGCGTGGGCATCACGGCCGAAGGCGATATGCTGGCTGCCTTAGGACTCCGATATGGCACCGAAGAAGCCACCGAGATGTCGGAAAAAGTACACAAGACCATTGCGCTGGAAGCCTACCGCTCATCCGTAAACATGGCCAAGGAACGCGGCGCATTTGCCATCTACGACTGCGAAAGGGAAAAGAACAACCCGTTCATCAACCGCATCAAAGAGGCCGACCCGGAACTTTACGAGGAAATGAAGAAATACGGACGGCGCAACATCGCCTGTCTGACCATAGCCCCTACGGGAACCACCAGCCTGATGACGCAAACCACATCGGGCATAGAACCGGTGTTCATGCCTGTATATAAGCGCAGAAGAAAAGTGAACCCCAATGACCCGCAGGTGCATGTAGATTTTGTGGATGAAACCGGAGATGCTTTCGAAGAGTATCTCGTGTTCCATCACAAGTTCATGGAGTGGATGAAAATAAACGGCTATGACCCCGACAAGCGTTACAGCCAGGAAGAGATAGACGAATTGGTGGCAAAGTCTCCTTATTACAAAGCAACCTCCAACGATGTGGACTGGCTGATGAAAGTGAAGATGCAGGGACGCATACAGAAATGGGTGGACCACTCTATCAGCGTGACCATCAACCTGCCCAACGACGTGAGCGAAGATTTGGTCAACCGGCTCTATGTAGAAGCATGGAGGTCGGGCTGCAAAGGCTGCACTGTCTATCGCGACGGTTCGCGTTCGGGAGTCCTCATCTCTGCCAAGAAAGAGAAAAAGGACAAGAAGGAAGAAAAGCCCCTGTGCAAGCAGCCCGATGTAGTGGAAATACGCCCCAAGGTATTGGAAGCAGACGTCATCCGCTTCCAGAACAACAAGGAAAAGTGGGTGGCATTCGTAGGTTTGCTCGACGGACATCCATACGAGATATTCACCGGATTGCAAGACGATGAAGAAGGCATCCTGTTGCCCAAATCAGTGACCAGCGGACGCATCATCAAAAACATAGACGAGGACGGAAACAAGCACTACGACTTCCAGTTTGAGAACAAACGTGGCTACAAGACCACCATCGAAGGATTGTCCGAGAAGTTCAACAAAGAGTATTGGAACTATGCCAAGCTGATTTCGGGCGTGCTTCGATGGAGAATGCCTATAGACCGTGTCATCAAGCTGGTAGATTCATTGCAACTGGATAGTGAGAACATCAACACCTGGAAGAACGGTGTGGAACGTGCGCTGAAGAAATATGTAGTGGACGGCACTAAGGCAGAAGGACAAACCTGTCCCAACTGCGGCCAGGAAACACTGGTATATCAGGAAGGATGCCTCATCTGTAAGACTTGTGGTACATCCAGATGCGGATAAATACTATAGCATATTATAGCTGTAGGGGCAGAATATTTTCTGCCCGATAACATCCACGTAGATGCTTACGGGCGGAAAATATTCCGCCCCTACAGTTATTGCTACATTTTGTAAATCGAAACAAACACTCCATGAAAGCAAATTCCATGTACATTTATCTGGAAGGCGTCAGAATCTTTGCCCGCCACGGCGTATTACCCCAAGAAACCCAAGTGGGAAGCTACTTCACCATCGACCTGAGACTGAAAACAGACTTCAGCCAAGCCGCCCGCACCGACGAACTGGAAGGAACCATCAGCTATGCCGATGTCCACACTGTCCTGAAGGAAGAGATGCAAATCCCCTCCAAGCTATTGGAGCACGTGTGTGAACGCATCGCGCAACGTCTGTTCCACGACTTCGCGAGCATCGAAGAAATACACATCCGCCTGTCCAAAGAAAACCCGCCAATGGGAGCCGACTGCAAGAATGTAGGTGTAGAAGTGCACTACACACGCTGACCATCCGTCAGAAGCATTTCAGTTGTGAGAAATGTTTTTTCCGAAAGAGATAATACCTCACGAGTATGCTGCAACCCACTCTTTCGGGCACGGCATCAGACGTAGATTTCATCATGTTTTCGATGCGTGAGGCAGCAAAAGAATGTCGGGTCTCTTTAAACTCCTTGCGTGCCCGGAATATGGCACGGGCGTTCTCCTTTTCTTTCTTCAGATAAAACACCAAAGCAGCCACCACATCTAGCACTCCCCGTACAAAAAGCACATGTTTCAGTTCTTTTTCGGGCAGGTTCTTGTAGAGCATGAACAGATTGTTGCGGAAATTAAGGAAAGTCTTCTGCGGATTTTCTTTCTTCAGAGTAGCACCGCCCACATGATAGACCACACTCTGCGGGATGCACACGATTTGCTTCCCACGGCTCCGCAGGCGCCAGCACAAATCAATCTCCTCCATGTGTGCAAAGAATCTACTGTCCAATCCTCCGGCCTCCAAATAATCCTGAAGCCGGATAAACAAGGCAGCTCCGGTAGCCCACAGCACAGGCTGCACCGTGTCATATTGTCCCGCATCCTTTTCTATGACATCAAAAATACGCCCCCGGCAAAAAGGATAACCGTAACGGTCCATGTAGCCACCCGCCGCTCCGGCATACTCAAAATAGTCCTTATTCCGCTGGCTGCGTATCTTAGGCTGGCAGGCCACCGTATCCGGATGGGCATCCATATAGGCCACCAACGGTTCCAGCCAATGCGGAGTCACCTCTACATCGCTGTTCAGCAACACGACGTACTCCGCATCCACACAGGCCAAAGCCCGGTTATACCCTTCGGCAAAGCCATAGTTGCTGTCCAGTTCTATCAGCCGGACTGTGGGAAATTCAGCCTTCAACACCTCGTGCGAAGCATCCGTAGAAGCATTGTCGGCCACACAGACCTCTATCCCCTCTCCTACCGAATACTGAAGGACAGAGGGCAGGAATTGGCGGAGCATCTCGACCCCATTCCAATTCAATATGACTACAGAAACCTTTTTCATGGCAATATCGTACCTTTCAGTGATGTACCGTCCTCATTAAAGTCTCCTAACTTCACACGAAGCAGCCGGTTGTCCAGCTCGTCGTCATGCTCCAGTTCCACCCGGATATAATTGTCGGTGAATCCGTGCATGGGCATTCCGGCTTTTGATTTTTCCATCAGCACCAAGGCTTCCCGGCCGATATGGGCTGCATAAAATGCCTTTGTCTTTTCGTCCGACAAGGCCAGCAACCGCTGGCTGCGGCAATGTTTCTCTTCCGGAGACACCGTATGGTCTATCTTCAAAGCCTGCGTGCCCGGACGCTCCGAATAACTGAACACATGCAGCTGCGTCACATCCATTCCTTCGATAAAGCGATAGGCTTTCTCAAAATACTCTTCCGTCTCGCCGCGGGTTCCCACAATCACGTCCACGCCGATGAAAGCATCGGGCATCGTCTCTTTTATCTTTCGGATTTTGGAGGCAAACAAGGCTGTGTCATAACGCCTACGCATCAGTTTCAGCACCTCGTCGCAACCGGACTGCAAGGGAATATGGAAATGAGGCATAAACGCACGCGAGCGAGCCACGTATTCGATGATTTCCTCCGTCAGCAGATTGGGCTCAATGGA
>JAUNIV010000119.1 GCA_030523385.1 Bacteroidales bacterium
GGGCTATAACCGAAAGCCGTTTTTCTTTTTCGGTGACTGGCTGCGCACCCCTTTGACGGATTGGACTTGCCCTTTTCTCTCAGCCTGTTTCTGTAAGTATTCGTTCAAGTCCTTGCATCCGTTGTAAGTCTGCGAAGCGTCACGGATGTATCTGTCTCTGCCGTATTCCTTGCGGATTTGCCGGAGTGCTTCCATGCCTGCATGGTCGTTGTCGAAAAAGCAGTGAATGCGTTCGTAATTGCCCAACGGATAGAGAACCTTGTTTATATTCGATACGGAATTCAATACAATGTAGTCCTGCCCGTCCAACTCCGGATAATTCGGGCAGCTCTCCTGTCTCAATGTCAAAAAGGAGAGGTAATCCATGAACCCCTCGAATACATAACAGGTATTCCTCGCTTTCCCTGATTGTCTGATGTGGGAGATTTCCTTTGGGGCGATACAGCCCTTGAAATAGCGGTTGCGGATTTCATATCCATCCGATACATTGGGAAAGGCGATGGCAAAGTACCGCTTGCCGTTGTGGGTGAAACGGGCTTCACTACATTCTCTTTTCGCCAGTTCTGTATTTATTCCTCTACCTTGCAAGTAGGCAAGCAGGGCAGGAGATGACAGCGGAACAATCTCCAACTGTTGGAAGCTCGGTTCGGAAGAGTTTTGCTTGCCAAAAGAGAAAGATACCGGGCGCACATATGGTGTCTGTTCCGCTATCCGTTTCAAGATGTAAGGTACATGGTCGGTAGCATACAGGTGTGCAGCCAGTTCAATGATGCCACCACCTTTACCCAAACCGAAGTCATACCATTGTTCTCGTTCGGTATTCACTTTGAACGATGCTTCAGTCTCTTCTCTAAATGGGGATTTGTACCAAAGGTTGATACCTTGTTGTTTTACTGGTGAATAACCCAAACTGTGCAGATAATCCGCTATCCTGATTTGCTTGGCTGTCTGTATATCCATAAAATGATTGTTTTAGTAGTTGGTAAATTGATTTGTTTTTCTTTTCGCCCGTACCTTTTTAGGAAGTACGGTCTATAATCACTTCACTAAATTCTCGTATATATAGGATACGGTAATAAAGTGAAGTGATTTAATCCCATTTCAGAATCACTTCACTATATTCCTAATATATACACCCCGAGAATAAAGTGAAGTGATTGCAGGGAAATGGGCTAATAGTGGAAGTCGGGCATGAAGGTGTATTTCCTGCCGTTCTCCTGCACTATCATCCGCTTGTTGCGGAGCATGGTGATGAGCGATACCGCCTTTTTATGGTTCAGTTTTACACCCACGGACATATAGGTCTTGATTAAAGCATCTTCCAGTTCCTTGTAACCATATTCCTCTTTCAGACCGAATGCGGCTTCCAATGCGATGCGGTGCTGCTGCTCGGTGATATGCCTGTAAGGGTCGAACTTCTCTTCTTCGGGTCTTCCCGGTTTCTTTGTTTCGGGTTTGTAACCTTCTATAAGTTCGGGAAGGGCTTTGTCGTTGATGCGGAACGCAAAAGGCTCAAAGTCCATTGCTCGTATGTGAATGGCTGAAACATGGCTGATGTCACCGTTGCCCTTGTCCTTTTCTACCTGCAATACGGTTTCCGCCTTGTTGTTCAACTCCGTACCGATATGCCCTCTCGCATTCTCATCCCCCTTGTTCTGATGCAGTATCGTATGGATGTGTATCTGCCTGTCGTCCGTCCACTGCATCAGTTTGGATATGATGCGTGTGGATTCACCGGGGCTGTTGATGTCGTACACCATATCACGGATGCCGTCTATGATTACAAGACCAATGTCGGGAGTGTTGTAGATAGCCTGTTCTACAATCCTGATACGTTGCTCAGGCGTGTATTTTCTCAAAGCGAGAAATTCAAGGTTCTCATTGTCCCTGTCATCTGGCAAGCCGGCCATCCGCAAAATGCGTGTCATGACTTTCAGGCAATGGTAAGGGCTTTGCTCTGTATCAACATAAAGCACTTTCCGCTTATCTTCCGGCAGTTCCGCCACATACCGCAACACTGTGCCGTTCTTCAATGCGGCGGCTACGATAGCCGATACATTGAATGTCTTTTTACTTTTGGCTTTGCCGATGGATGCGCTGAAATTGCCCAATGTCCCAATGACAGAACCATGTACTTTGAGGATTTCAGGTGCTTTCTCATAACTTTTCGACAGGCTCAAACGTGAGGCTTGCCAAAGGATAATGGCTTCTTCTGCCGATATGTCCTTAGTCTCTTTAATATAGTCCATAGCCATGCCTCCCGTTATTTTCGTCCTCCTGTTTTCTTCCCGGCCAGTTCAAGGGCAAGCTCCACATCTACGATAATCTTGCGTCCTATCTGGGTGATTGCCTTGTCAATCTTTCCGCTTTTCTTGATGCGGTTGGCGGTGGGCAGGCTGCACCCGAACAGTTTGGCAATGCCCAGTATTCCGTACACATACTTCCTTTCTGTGTCCGTAACGGGCTGTGGCTGCATTTCCGTTTGACCGGAAGCGTGCTTGCTTAAGAATATGAACTCTTCGCCTGTCATCTGCCAGACGGGTTTTGATAATAACTCTTGAAGATTTGTCATCGTCTAATCTATTTAGTCGTTTAACAATCAGCCCTGCGCACTGGCTGTTATTTCTGTTCTCGAACGATGCAAAATTAGGTAGGTTTGTAAGTGGTAAGGATGTGGTTAGTGCAAATGGAATATTTTATTATTTCTTTGAATATCAGACAATAAAAATACCACTCAAAAATTAATTTGAGTGGTAAAAGTGGTTATTTCGTAATATGTCAGGGTATATCACGGATTATCGGAATATTGCGTCCATTTCTTTGGCGAACTTCTGGTTGCTGTCACTTGGGAAATCGGAAACAGGTTCCTTGTATTTTGACTTGTAATAGTTCTCTTCAATATCCAGCATTTTGAGGATATTCTTTTTCCAATTCTCCCTGTCAAGTTTGGGCAGTTGTTCACCCATCAGGAATATCAGGTAGCAGACACGTATTTTCTCTCTCGTTTTTATTTTCAGCTTGCATTTGCCGGGGTGCAGATTCATACAAGCATAGAAATCATATTCGGAAATATTCTCGAATTGTTCTCCTACGCAGGTCGTGTAAACGTGCGAAAGCAACTCCATGTCGAAATATTCGTGTTGTTCCTCTTTGGGTGCTTCTTCTTGCATATCGGGTTCGCTTGGCTTGGTTAGCTCTTCCGGTTTATCTTTAGCTACGGGAATATATTTTGCTAATATTTCCATAAAATGGAAACTCAATTTATAAATATCTCCGCAGCAGTTCTCTATATATTGGAAAGCCTCTTTTCTTGCTTGCTTTTGCAATTCATAAAGCCTGTTCAGTTCTTCTTTTTCTTTCTCATATTCAGCCTTGCAGCGTTCATATTCCTTTTCGGCTTGCTTTTCTTCTTCTGCCGTATGTTCCCTGTAACCAATAGAATCATATCTGTTATATGCCTCGTTCAAAGGCTTGTTTAGTCTTTGTGTAACCTCCAGTTGTTCTTCTATATCAATATTATATCTATCAGCGAAATGGTAGCACACACGAGAAATTATCTCATCATCAAGCAATGGATATTTTTCGTAAAGCATCATGTTTTTCTCTATCTCGGCTCTTAGACTGTCGAGAATCAGAGTGTACTGTTCTTTCTGCTTGTCAAGTACCAATTCAAGGATAGCGGCTTCAAAAGCTTTTGTGTCATTGTATTGCTTGTAGAAGTTCGTGATGAATTTCTGCTTGTCAAAAGAAAAAGTATGGCTTACAATAAAGTCACTGTATATTCGGTTGAGTTCACCGTATTGGGGAATCATAATCAGTATTTCTCCTGCCATATATCTTGGGTTTATGGATTTTTGTCTTTATCAAGAAAGGAAGCCAGTTCTTCTTCCACTTCTTCTATACTTGGCAGAGCCGATTTTAAGTTTTCAGGTATAGCCTTGCTCAGTTGGTAATCGCTGATGCCTATCGGCTGGTCATAGCCTGTCAATGCGTATTGTGCTACAACTTCGTCTTTTCCCTTGCACAGCAACAACCCGATAGTCTTGTTGTCATTCTCTCCCCTCAGTTTATCATCCACCACATTGATGTAGAAGTTCAGTTGCCCTGCATACTCCGGTTTGAATGGGGTAGCCTTTAATTCTACCACGATATATGCGTGCAGTGGAATAGAATATAATATCAGGTCTGCATAGAAATCGCTGTTTCCGACTTGGAAATGCTTCTGTCGTGCAACGAAAGCAAAGCCATTGCCCATTTCCAGCAAGTAACGGGTAACGTGCTTAACCAACTGTTCTTCTATGTCCCTTTCATCTGCTTTCTCTTTAGTTCCAGCCAAATCAAAGATGTACGGGTCTTTCAACAGGTAATTGGCGAGGTCGCTTTGCGGTGCAGGAAGCGTGGCTGTGAAATTGTTTACCTTATTATTGCTGATTTGTCTGCTGTACAGGTTGGTTTCAATTTGTATTTTAAGAGCATTGCTGCTCCAGCCCATTTCCACAGACTGCTTCATGTACCAATAGCTTACACCCAATGGAATTGAACTGTTAAGCATAATCACATGGCTTGCCCAATTGGTTCTTGCAACAGGTGATGCCATGAATACGCTTTCTATATCCTTAATTTCCATCCGGTAAATATCAGATACGGTTTGGGCTACATTATGAATTTGCGCAAGAGGTTCTTGCGTGATTATAATTTCCTTGTTATCAGTGGATTGGACTTGCGTAAGAGGCTCTTGCGTAAATTGCGCATCGTTTAAGTAGCGTACTTCGTCTGCTATTTTCTCCACACTTGGAGCTATCAACTTTGCATCCGTTTCTATGAAACTTTGCAATGCCCTCAAAGGATATGCTTTTGCAAACTGACACATATAGGTAAGGTTGCGTTCCGAATAGCCCTTCTTTTCGGGATAATTCAACCGGATAGCCTTTGCCAACTGTTTGATGGTTTTGCTTCCCCATCCGTGCAGTTGCTGATGATAGAGAATATAGTTACCCATTTTCCAGTAATGGAACAACATTTGCGCATTGGCTGCGGTAATCAGCCGTACTTGTGCCTGTTGTATTTCCGAACCGACAGCATTTATAAATGCGTCAAAGTTCGTCTTTTCTATGTTATGTCCGTTGTTGTTCATCTTATGATATTTTCAGAATACAAATGTAATTCAAAGGTGGTAATCTATGAAACTAATTGATACTTTTATAGTTGATTGAACTTGTTCATTGCATTTGCCCTAATGTCATCTGCTATGTCAATATAGGGTTTCATGGCTTTGTAGTCACTGTGTCCCGTCCATTTCATAACCACCTGTGCAGGGATTCCGAGAGCCAACGCATTGCAGATGAATGTTCTTCTTCCGGCATGGGTGCTTAACAATGCGTATTTGGGCGTGATTTCATCTATGCGCTCATTTCCTTTGTAGTAGGTTTCCCGTACAGGTTCGTTGATTTCCGCCAGCTCGCCCAGTTCCTTCAAATAATCGTTCATCTTCTGATTGCTGATGACGGGCAATGCCATGTGATTCTCGAAATGAACATCCTTGTATTTTTCAAGAATGGCTTTGCTGTGGTCGTTCAGTTCGATTATCAGGCTGTCCGCAGTCTTGACTGTGGTAACTTCAATGTGGTCGGGTTTAATATCGCTTCTTTTCAAGTTACGGACATCCGAATATCGTAAACTCGTGAAACAACAGAACAGAAAGACATCCCTGACACGTTCCAAATATTGTTTGTCATGCGGTATATGATAATCTTTCAATTTGTTCAGTTCATCCCAAGTCAAGAAGATCACTTTTTTCGAGGTGGTTTTCAGTTTCGGTTTGAATGTATCGTATGCAATGTTCTGATGATGTCCTTTCTTGAAGCTCCAGCGCAGGAACCATTTGAGGAATCCCATTTGCTTGCCGATGGTGCTGTTTCTCATATCCTTGGTATCACGCAGGAAATTGACGTATTCGTTCAATCCAAACTCGTCGAAATAGTTAAATGTTGCATCCTCCTTGAACTCTTTGAGGTGGTTCCTCACTGCTGCAAATTTTTCATAGGTGGATGCCGTCCAGTTATTCTGGTTACCGCACTCTTTTACAAACTCATCGAACACCTCCCAAAAGCTGACAGGGGCTTCTTCCGGCTGTTCTTCGCTGGTTTTCATTCTCATGTTGAAAGCTTCCTTCAACTGTTGGGTCGTTGGCATGACCTCCTGCACCTCGAACTCCTTGAAAATATTCTGGATTTCGGCATAGTATTTCAGCAAGTCCGTATTGATTTCGGCTGCACTTTGCTTTAGCTTGTTGGTACATCCATTCTTTACCCGCTGCTTGTCTGCATCCCATTTGGATACGTCAATCCGGTAGCCCGTTGTAAACTCGATGCGTTGGCTGGCAAAGATGACACGCATACGGATAGGTACGTTCTCTACGATTGGCACACCGTTCTTTTTCCGGCTCTCCAATGCAAAAATGATGTTACGTTTGATATTCATAATTGGGTGCGTTTGAAATTCTACACCCAAATATACACCCAATATTTGAGATAGCAAAAGACATTTAGAAAGATTTACTTTCACTCTATATATTGATTAGTATTTGATTATCAGTAAATTGTAATTCTATGATATTTTCTGAAAGTATAAGTTCGAGAGCCTGTCTCTCCGCAAGATAAGTTAAAATAGAAAAAGATAAGTTCCACAAGTTCAATGATTTGTGGAACTTTTTTTATACCCTTGTGGTATGCTTTAAAATACACTTTTCGCCTCTAAAAGGCAATGTTTGTAACCTAACTTGATAAAGGAGGAAGAATAATTGATATTACCCGTTGGCGGATTTAAATAGTTGGTAATGTCCGCTATTCTATGTTCATTGCCACGATTGTTGATGTACCTCTGAATTCGATATAGACTGCCCCCACCGTTCAACGACCGTTGAACGGTGCCCGAAGATATCTTCAAAGGCGGATGAATATATCTGCATCGACCGTTCAGCGGTCGCT
>JAUNIV010000120.1 GCA_030523385.1 Bacteroidales bacterium
GGAGAAAATCCAATATGGACTTCTTTTACTTAAAACTCAGGACAGGATACCCCAAAAGTTCGTCAAACTTATCAGAGACGGTTTGTATGAATTACGAACAGAATATGGTGGAAATATATTTCGAGTATTTTTTATATTCGATGAAGACAAAATCATTGTTTTGTTTAATGGCTTTCAAAAGAAAAGTCAAAAGACCCCGATAAATGAGATAGATAAAGCATTAAAGATAAAGGAGGCATATTATGCAGACAAACAATCATCAAATTGTTGACTACGATCTCGTTCTTGACGAGAAGTTTGGCAAGGAGGGAACTCCTGAACGCATTAAGGCAGAAGAGGATGCTTATTCATTCTACTCCGGTCAAATACTGCTTGATGCCCGAAAGGAGGCGAAAATGACACAAGCGGAATTAGCAAAAAGAATCAATTCGACCAAATCGTATATATCAAAGGTAGAGAATGGTACCATTACGCCAAGTGTTGGTGCTTTTTATCGCATCATCCATGCCCTCGGCCTTAGAGTGGAACTGGTGAGGTCCATTTATTGATAGGAAAAAGGTGTGCATTCTATGTTTTTATGCACACCCTCTTTAAGCCTTTTACAAATCCAAATACCGCTTAAATGTCTCCACATCCCGATTCATAATCAGCTCTTCGGGGAACTCCGTAAGTTGCAGCAACTCATACAGATAATCATAGCGGGCAATGTCGAATGAGATGTGCGCATCGCTTCCCAAAATGACGGGCACTTCGTACTTCTTGCACAGACGCAAGATGGTCAGGTTGTTTTCGCGGGCATCGACCTTGTGGCGGATGGGCTTCAGCGAACTGTTGTTTATTTCCAACAAAGTGTGGTGCTCTTTAGCTGCCAGCACCATCGGTTCAAAGTCTAACAAGGCAGTGCCGTCGCCCGGATGGCTGATGATATGTATCCACGGATTGCTGATGACTTGCACCATGCCGTGCGTGTTTTCTTCCTTCGTGCCGGATTTGTAACACAACGAGTGGATACCTGCAATGCGGAGATCCAAACGCTTCATGGTTTCTACATCCATGTCTAAATTGCCTTCCCCATCGAGGATATTGATTTCCGCACCCAACAACAGTTCAATGCCATACATCTGGCGGGGAACTACATGGAGGTTTCGGAAATAAATGGGGTCGCAGGAGCCGGGAATGCCGGAGGTGTGTTCCGTGATGCCCAACATCTTCAAGCCTTTGTCGGCAGCAGCCTGTACCATCTCCTGCAAAGTGCTGAAAGCATGGCCACTGGCAACGGTGTGGGTATGTACATCTAATTCTATTTTCATATTTTTCTTCTTTTATTGGGGATCTACATCATAATATACCAACAGGGAGCGGAACCGTTCATCCTCCACGATGGCGCGCTGCACGGCCTGCAGGTAGGCACGCACCTTGGCCATGGAAGCATTCTGCTCCACTTTCACTACTATTTTTTTTATAAACAGCGTCTGTATGCGGGCTACCGGGGGCTTGTCGGGACCCAATACTCTTTTATCCAATCCGGCACGCAGCTGTGCTGCCATGACTTCGGCCGCCTGTTCCAACACCTCTTCCTTACGGTGTTTCAGATATACATAGATGAGGCGGCAATAGGGCGGATAGCCGAACAGCTGGCGTTCGGCCAACTGGTCGTAATATAGTTGTTCGTAGGCGTTCGCCACTACTTGCTTGATGACAGGCAAGTCGGGCGACTTGGTTTGCAACACCACCAGTCCTTGCCTGTTCTTTCGTCCGGCACGTCCTGCCACTTGCGCCATCAGTTGGAAAGCCCGCTCGTGGCTGCGGAAGTCGGGATAATTGAGCATGGTGTCGGCATTCAGTATGCCCACTACGCTCACGTGGTCGAAGTCCAGACCTTTCGATACCATCTGCGTGCCTATCAGTATGTCTGTCCGTCCCTGCTCAAAGTCGGCAATGATTTTTTCGTATGCCGTGCGGGTACGGGTGGTGTCTAAGTCCATGCGGGCTACCCGTGCTTCGGGGAAAACCTGCTTGATATCATCTTCTATGCGTTCCGTCCCGAATCCCCGGTGCACCAGTTCCACGCTTTCACAGGCAGGACAGGAGCGCGGCACCTGATAGGTGTAACCGCAATAATGGCAGGTGAGTTGGTTCAGTCCCTTGTGGTAAGTCAGGCTCACGTCGCAGTTCTTGCATTTGGGCACCCATCCGCAGGTGTGACATTCTATCATCGGGGCAAAGCCTCGTCGGTTCTGAAACAAGATGACTTGCTCCTTGCGTTCTAAAGCTTCTTTTATCTTCTCGACCAGCATGGGCGAGAAAGGGCCTCGCATCTGCTTGCGGTGTGCCAGTTCCTTGATATCTACTACCTCGATGCGAGGCAGGCGGATGTCTTTGTAACGCTCCGTCAGTTCCACTAATCCGTACTTTCCGGTAGTGGCATTGTAATAGCTTTCTATGCCGGGCGTGGCTGTGCCCAACAATACCTTTGCCCCGAAGCGGGATGCCAACACGATGGCAGCACTGCGGGCATGGTAGCGGGGAGCCGGGTCTTGCTGTTTGTAGGTATTCTCGTGTTCTTCATCCACAATCACCAGTCCCAAACGGCGGAACGGCAGGAAGATGGAAGAGCGCACGCCCAATATCACATCGTAGCAGTCTTCACTCAGTTGCTTTTGCCAAACTTCTACCCGTTGTGCGTCCGGAAACTTGGAATGATAAATGCCTAACCGATGTCCGAACACACGTTTCAGCCGTTCGGTAATCTGGGTAGTAAGGGCTATTTCGGGCAGCAGATAGAGCACCTGTTTCCCGTTGCGGATGGCTTCTTGTATCAGATGGATATAGATTTCGGTCTTACCGCCGGAGGTAACACCGTGCAGCAGACATACATTCTTGGCTTCGAAACTTTGCCGGATTTCGTCGTACGCCCGTTGCTGGGCGGCATTCAGCGGATTTACCTCGCCCGTGGCTGTTGCGGTCTTATTCAATCGGCCTATCTCCTGATGATAGACTGCGAAGATACCTTTCTCCACCAGTCCACCGAATACGGCAGCGGATATGCCCGACTTCTCCAGCAGTTCTTTCTTGGTGACTTCCTTCAGCGCATTGCCTTGCGACACCCATCCGGATAGTTCCACATATTTCATCAGTGCTGCCAGTTGCTTGGGCGCACGTGACAAGCTGTCGAATAATTGCTGCAAGCGCCTTTCGTCCATGTCCGCATCGGCCAGTCTTACCCGTGCTTCGGTGCGCGGCTTGTAGCTGCGTTTCAGTTCCTCTTTGACGAAAATGGCTTCCTTATCCAGCAAGGATTTGATGATGGGAAGGATGTGTTTCAGTCCGCTTGCCTTTTCCAATTGGGTGACACATTGCTCGATGTCCTGGCTTAACAAATCCAATATCTGCTGTTCGCGTTCGGGTAAAGGGGCTTCTGCTTCAAAGTCGGGATTGTATTCTACGATGGTTTCGCTCTCCAGCTTCATGCCCGAAGGAAGGGCAGCCTTATATACATCGCCCGGCGTGCAGAGATAGTAATCAGCCAGCCATTGCCAGAACTCCAACTGTCCGGGCAACAGTATGGGAGAAGGGTCGAGAACTTCGGAAATGTCTTTGGTCTCATAGCCTTCGGGGGCGGCATAATGCACTCGGGTAACGATGGCCGTATAGAATTTCCTCCTTCCGAACGACACCACCACCCTGCAACCTTCTTGTACATCCTTCTCCATCTCTGCAGGCAGAGAATAGGTGTATTGCCCGGCAATGGGCAAAGGCACTATGACATCGACAAACTTTCTCATGCTATTGGGGCGGACACACAGGTCCGCCCCTACGGAAATTAATGACAAACTGATTATTCCTTAGAATATATAGGCAAGTGAGGCTTGCCAAGTATTGTTCTTCACCTTCACTGTATGAGAAGGCCCGCCATCCACCGGTATGGTAAATTCGGCAGTGTTGCTCAATGCGAAGTTATAGTTTACTCCTATTTGCAAGTGTTTGATCAGCTTCACTCCCGCACCTACATTGAAAGAAGTATTGTTCTTCTTCAGCTCATAGTCGAGGAAAGAACCGCTCTTATTTCCTATGTTGAAACCAAACTGCGGACCGGCAGCTACATATATACCCGCCATGCTTCCTAACCCAAAAGACCATTTCAAGTTTACGGGTACTTCGATGGTTTTCAGCTTGTCGGTATTATCTGCATAGCCGTCAACTCCCAATTCAGTCTGTGAATACAAAGCAGCCACGTCCACTCCTACTCCAATGATGGGCACTGTAAACTCAGCCATCGGTCCGATGAACCATCCGGTTTTATTATCTCCCTTCAAGTCGGATGACGAGAAGCTGATTTTAGACAAGTTCAGACCACCCTTCACACCAAAGTGCAGTTGAGCCTGGGCGGGAACAGCCATCAGCAGGCAGACGGCTATCATGCATAAGCTAATAATCTTCTTCATACTTGTTTTCTTTTAAATTCTACGGCACAAAGATACGGATAATATCTGCATTTCACGGTATCAACAGCATCTTTTTACGGTATCAAAATATTTTTTAAAGGAGCAAATCATTCTGAATATCTCATTATAATTCTTTCCTTTTCAGATATTCATACCCGATTCTGCAATACAGACATTTCTTCTTGTCGCAATACTCCTTTTTCAGCTGTATCAGTGCCTGGCTGTCGGCTGCATTGGCGGCTTCCAAGCCACACTGGTGCCACATGCGGGTGATGTAATTGTTTTCCGCTTTTATCTCTTCTAAGAAACGGCCGGCTCTTGCACAGAGCGCTTCATTCGCCTTATGCAGCCCGTAGGCATACAGAAATGTCACTACGGTATTGATTATCAGCAAATCCAACGACGATTGACTCAATGTTTTAGGGCGTGAAGGAGACAATCCGCCAAAGGTGTAATGCGTCAGCCAGTATTCAGAGGTACCGCCTTTCAGCATGTCCCTTACGCCTTGCAGTGTCTCCGTCTCCATGATACGGGAGAGCAAACCGTAAGCCCGGTGGTAGAGGCAGGCCAGCTGGGCAATGCGTATGTGCGGAAAGTTATTAGGACGCAGGCGGAGAAAACGCCACAGCGAAACATCCATCGGGCTGAGGCCGAACTTGTGGCTCAGATAATCGTATTCTTTTTTCAGGCGAAGGTAGTATTCATCGCCATCGGGGTCTTGTAAGACGCCTGCCTGTCCGAAGAAGATGGCTTCTATCTGAAACAGATTGTCGCGATGCTTATCTACAGCCCGCAGAGGAATGCGGTTGGCCCACGCCTCGAACGCATCGCCGTTGAGGCCGAACCCGAAATTCCTTGCCAAGGTGACGAAGAAAGCATCTTCCCAGTTGTTGGCACAATGCTTCAGCCGTTCGGACAGGGCCGATGCCTTTTGCTCAAAGCGTTCTATCTGCAAGGCAGACATCCAGGAGTGGGCCACAAGACGAGGGAGCGAGGGGATGATGCGGTAGCAAGGCGGATAGCTGTCTGCCTTGAGCAACTCCTTGTAATTCCGCTGAACCCATTCGGGACACGCCAGCTGCATCTGCGGAATAGCTTCTCCGTTGGTGCGGCTTACTTCCGCATCGGCTTCGCTGACTATATGCAGAATGACCGAATCATAGCTTGCGTCCGTATGGTGTCCGTGTTTGAACCAGTCTGATGCCTTGAGGTGTATTTCGATGTTTCCTACCCAAAGCACGCCGTCCAGCTTGATTTTGGCATTGAAGAAATCGGGACCGGCATTGGTGTTCTTCAGTCCCGCATCTATCACTTCTATCCGTTGCCCTTGGGCGGTTTTCAGTTCCTCCAGCGGAAATATTTTATGTTTCCATACGTAGTGTAGCAGTTGTTCCATGTCGATGCAATGTAAAATCCGGCACAAAAGTAGCATTATATAATAAAATTCTGTAATTTTAAACTCTGAAATATATAAGTCTTATATCAGTTAATAAAAAATTATATCGCATTCTTGTTGTATATGAAAGAATTGAAATGTCCCAAATGCGGAAACGTGTTCCAAGTAGATGAGGCCGACTATGCTTCTATCGTCAACCAGGTGAAGAATGCCGAATTTGATGCGGAGATTGAACGCCGGATGAAAGAAATGGATATCCGTCATAAGACGGAACAAGAGTTGGCATCGGCCCAAGCCCGACAGGAGTTTTCGGACAAGATAAACAAAAAAGAGCTGGAGCTGAGTGCCAAAAATGCAGAAATAGACCGTTTGAAGAACGAGATGGAGGCTATGGTTGCCAGGCTCAATGGCGAGAAAGACAAGGAGATAGACCGACTGAAAAGCCAGTTGGCCCATATTGCAGCCCAAAAAGATTCGGAGCGCAACCTCGCACTGGCCGAAAAAGAACAGACCATTTCCAGACTGAATGCCGCCATCGAACAAGAGGAGTCGAAGCTGAAAATAGCCGTCATGGAAGAACAGAAGAAAGCACAGCAGGCCTTGCAGGAAAAAGACAATGCCATAAGCCGGCTTCGCTCAAATGCCGAACTGGAACGCTTCAAGGCGCAGGCAGAGACCGAAGAACTGACCAAACGCTACAAGCTGGAGCTTCAGGCCAAGCAAGAACAGGTGGATTATTACAAAGACCTCAAGACGCGCATGAGTACCAAGATGGTGGGCGAGACACTGGAAATACACTGCTCCACATTGTTCAACCAACTGCTGCGGCCTATGATGCCAAACGCATACTTTGAGAAAGACAATGAACTTACCGACGGCACCAAAGGAGATTTCATATTCCGCGATTCGGACGACGGAACGGAATATATTTCCATCATGTTTGAGATGAAGAACGAAATGGACACCACAGCCACCAAGCATAAGAACGAAGACTTCTTCAAGAAACTTGATGAAGACCGCCGCAAGAAGAATTGCGAATTTGCCGTGCTTGTTTCCCTGCTTGAACCCGAGAGCGAACTTTATAATGGCGGAATCGTGGACGTATCGCATCGCTATGAAAAAATGTATGTCATTCGCCCACA